>JBKPPX010000283.1:0-3448 GCA_046733815.1 Thermoproteota archaeon
GCTAGCTTCAAGCAGAATTTGAGATGTCTGTATTATTCAAAAGATAGAAAAATGATGATGAGGATACTAGTTATGGTTATTTTTATGCTTTTAGGGACTATACTTATTTACAGGATTTGTATTTACGTAGAACAGTAGTCAATATAGAACGATGACTAACAGGAAGACAAAAGCATATGTTTTCAAACAATGAAAAGCAATAAATTATAGAAACAAAAAAATCAGAGGCTGAAAATGAACGTGATACCAACTGGATAACTTTTAAGACGAAAACATTCAAAAGCCTGGTTATAAATCTACACGATCATTAGTAAGGTGGGTATTAGTTATGACCTCAGCAAAGAAAGAATTAAAGCAAAAGGAAAACCGGGAGCGCCTTGCCAGTGCCATATCAAGTCTTGATTCAATTACTAAGAACAACAATATTCAAAGAAATATTAGAAACATGGTGAGGGAAGTGCTTGTAACGTTAAAAGATGAGAAAGGCGGTAGCATATCAGTTCGTGCCGCAAATGCCATAAGCATTCTAGACAGCGTAACTCAGAGCCCTCAAATGCAATCACATATACGTACTATGCTCTGGCAAGTAGTTTCAACTCTCGAAAGTATAAGGGAATAAAGAATTCTCTATCTCATATCAGTATTTTTCAATGGCTTTAGAGGAGGTGGAAGTTTTTCAAGCTTGTGATTGGGGTTAGCGAGATAGTGTCTTGAGGCTCCTTCTCCACTAAGTACTACGTTGCAGTTAACACATCTATATCTTATTGCCAAATTCTTCGTCCCTAATCATATATTTGTACATGGCTAAAAAGTATATGGAAGCATGTTAATGATTACCGTAATCTGAGAATTTCTCGATTATCCGGAACGCCAGACCTTATCTTCAACCTCGAATATATTGCGCTAGCTACATTCTCCGATTTTGACCTTTCGCCATGATTTACAAGGACTCGTTTAGGCCTTATCTTAGCAACAAAGCTCATTATCTGATTAAAATCGCTATGTCCACTAAAACCGTCCATTTTTTGAGTGTGACACCTGACAGGAACAACTTTTAATTTTCCATTTTTGTCTAACATACTAACTTCGTTCATGGTCCCATCAAGTACACGGCGTCCAAGTGTGCCATTAATTTGATATGATACAAAAAGGATCTTATTGTTTAGAGAAGGAGCTATTTCCTTAAAATATTCAACAGAAGGACCACCTTCTAGCATACCAGATGTTGCCATTATTATTGCTGCATTTTCATCTTCGAATACTTCCTCCCGCTTACCATGGCCATTTATCACTGTAAAGTATTCAGATTGGAACGGATTGATGCCTTGCGAGACTGATTTACGCACTTCATAGCCAAGATAGTGAGCATATGACATATGTATGGCACTTGCTTCGGAAATCATCCCCTCAATATATATTGGGCATTCAATTAGATGCCCTTCTCGCATTTCCTTGTCTATAATAAGCATAATTTCCTGTGCCCTGCCAACTGCGGGAACAGGAATCAAAACTTTTCCTCCTTCAGTAAGAGTTTGATTAATACTATCAGTAAAATTTCTATAAACAGTGAATTGGTCTGGCATTATATCAGTAGTATTACCATATGTGCTCTCGGTGATGAGTGTCTCAACTCGCGGGTATATGGATAATGCACTATCGAGAAGCTGAGTTTTTGCATATTTGTAATCCCCAGAATAAAGGATATTGTGCGCGCCAGCAATATTAAGATGAACCGTTGCACTTCCCATAATATGGCCTGCGTTGTTTAACGATATAGTGATATCTGGAGAGATATCTGTAGGTTTGCCGTATGGTAAGGTAATACAATGCTTAATTACTTCACTCACATCCCTTGATTCATAAGAAAGAAAAGTTCCATTGCTCTTAGATATCTTTACTGAATCCATTTGTAGTAAATTCATTAAAGGCAAAGTAGGCTCGGTGCAATAAATAGGTCCTTTGTATCCAAATTTAAATAATGTAGGTAGAAAACCTTGATGGTCAATATGTGCATGGCTAATGACAACGGCATCGAGGTCATCTAGGTCAAAATCAAACCAGTCTAGACGAGGATATGCATTTAAGCCTGACGTCTCTCCTGGATTGATTCCGCAATCCAACATAATCTTGCTTTCACGCGTTACAACAATAAAACACGATCTTCCGACCTGTTTAACACCGCCTAGACAATATAACGTGACTTCGTCTTTATTTGCAACACTAGATTGTGTCCTTGGAGGAGACTCTGCAAGAATACTTTGTTGATTTTGCTTAGTTCTGTTAAAAGAGACATTTTCTGCACTATTGCCTGATAAAAGGCGAGGACGAAAGATTCTATTGCCCAGCTCATCAAGAAACATGATTCTCTCTTTAGCAGATGTTTTCAATGTCGAATGAATTGAGCTGATGCTGATAGATGGTATATGTGGAGAGCGTCGCGTGTGCGCAATCCAGCCAGTTGATTGAGCTATTTCGATTACCATGTTGCCATCTATTATTTCTGGTTTGTTAACTTCGAGAATAACTTCGCCTAAAGCATCGTCGCAGAAGACAGCAGAAACTAGCACATCCTTAGGAAGTAAATTTCCAACAACAGATCTTGTTTTGTCTTCCGATAATCTAATTGAAGGATCTGTACGGATAACAAATCTTTTTTTGAGATTTTTAGAGAGAGTGGATAGGTGAAAAGCTAATTCAGTAAGAGAAAATTTAGGGTTCTTTGTATATAAGGCGATATTAGGCCCTTCAAATTTAGCCATTGTGACTTGAGATTCCTGCGGTAAAGAATTCAAAACTGTCTTGGCAATCGCTCCTTCATTACTACTAGTCAACCTTATGCTCGAAGAGTTTTCACTTTCTTTGCCTTGGACTCGTTCTGACTCACTCTTGTCAACTTTCCTTAGCTTTGATTCATGATTTTCTTTGTTTACAAATTGGTTTCTTAGATTCTCCTTTTTTTCCACCTTTATTCTTCATCCAGCCTTCCAGCAATTTTCGTGTCCCAAGTACCAAACAATTTACTCGCTTAGGAGGAACAAAAATTCATAGATCACTGGATATAGGCCACTGCATATTGTAAATAAACCATTAATATATTTTATGTATAATTGAATTAAAAATCGTTAACGGTTCGCCGCACTTTACAATCAATAAAAAGGTATAGAAAATGCAATAATTTACTCGAGATGTTATTATAACCATCTATAATTTTTGTTATGACTATACAGAGAAATATTGGGGTCTTTCGCTATCAATTCACTGTTAACTGCAGGACCGAATACCTCTGATATACAGGCTGTTTGTATATAGGTCAAATTATTGATTGAGCATAGCGGTTTGATTTTTGATTTAGGTTGCTGTCTTTCCTATTTTTTATTTTAAATTCTATAA
Source organism: Thermoproteota archaeon (assembly GCA_046733815.1). Classification (GTDB taxonomy): domain Archaea; phylum Thermoproteota; class Nitrososphaeria; order Nitrososphaerales; family Nitrososphaeraceae; genus JAJNBK01. The sequence continues at coordinate 3,391 of JBKPPX010000283.1, forward strand.
ATAGAGATGTTAGGTGGAAAAATTAAGAATTGAATAAACAATCGCTTTGGAAAGCATC
>JBKPPX010000284.1:0-2264 GCA_046733815.1 Thermoproteota archaeon
ATATTGTAGTGCTGTGCAGGTACGAAGATCAGATAGCAGAAGTAGAATCACGCTATGGCAACAAGGTGCAGGTGCTAAGAGATGTAGTTGAGGGCACCACCCTCATAAAATCTACGCAGCTTTTTGTCGGGGCAGGCGGCACAATGACTGCTGAGGCAGCGCTCCTAGGCAAGCCTACAATATCAATAGCACCTATCCAATTTTACGTTGATAGATACCTTGTAAGATCAGGGTTAGTCAAGAGAGCAATCAACTCCAGATCGCTTGTAAGGCTTGGCACGAAAATGATCTCTGATGAACGGTACACACAGATGCAAAAGAAAAGGGCAGCGAGGATCCTTGGAAAGATGGAAGACCCCACAGAGAGGATGATTAATGCCTTAAGATTATAAGTATGTCCCAGATAGTTGAAGTTACGCCCGGAAGCCCGGTAGAGGAAAAAAATTTCTTTTTCCGCTGAATGTAGTGGCCAAGCATAGGGGCCTTTGGAGCCCTTGACCCCAGTTCGAATCTGGGCCGGGCTATCATAATTAAATAACAATGCAAATCCAGATAGTCATAATGGTGCCGTGAGCGAGGAGAAGAAGAAGAAGAACAAGGTCTATGTGACAAGAAGGATACTAGAGCCTGCCCTTTCTATTCTCTCGACGAAATGCCAAGTAACGCTCAACAAAAAGCGGCTCCCTCCATGCAGGAAAGAGATATTGAAAAATGTTGTTGGCAAGGCTGGCATCCTGTGTATGCTGACCGACAGGATAAATGCCCACGTGATGGAAAAAGCAGGCTCAAACCTTAAAGTCATCAGCTCATACAGCACAGGCTTTGATCATATCGATGTCAAAGAAGCGACTGCAAGGGGTATCTACGTTACCTATACTGCAGATGTCCTTGCTGAAGCGACAGCAGACTTGGCATTTGGCCTTATCCTTGCCTGCGCACGTAATATTGTAAGTGCAGACGAATATACCAAGAGTAAACGATGGAAGATTGCATGGAGTCCAGACCTGATGCTCGGATATAATGTCCACAGCAGTACACTTGGCATAATTGGGCTTGGAAGTATAGGATCTGCAGTGGCGCGCAGAGCAACAGGATTTAATATGAAAGTTCTCTACCATAATCGCAAGAGGAACCAGCAGCTTGAATCGGAGCTCAAAGTAACATATGTAGAGCTTGATGAGCTGCTCGCTCAAAGCGATTTTGTATCAATACACACGACTCTGAATAGTGCCAGCCACCAACTTATAGACAAGACAAAACTAAGATTGATGAAGAAGACGGCTTTCTTGATAAATACTGCAAGAGGACAGGTCGTAAAAGAAGCCGATCTTGTAAGGATCCTCAAACACAATCAGATTGCGGGCGCTGGTTTAGATGTATTTGAGAGTGAACCTTTACCACGGTCAAATCCACTTTTGAAAATGAAAAATGTCGTGTTATTGCCGCATATTGGAAGCGCTACATATCAGACACGCTCCAAGATGGCAGAAGTTGCAGCAAGAAACTTGCTTGATGTTCTAATAGAAAAAAAAGAGCCCAATCCTAAGTTTCTGGTAAACCCAGAAGTAAAGAATGTACGGCCATTGTAAGAACATTTTGCGGGTTTACAAGAGTTTTTCCTCTGTCTTCATTACTTCTTTGACTCCCACTCTTTCTTCTTTCTATCGTACTCTGCACGGCTGTATGCCTGCCTAGCAGGGTGACCCATTACAACGGTATCAGGCAGGACATCCTTCGTCACAACTGCAGCCATTGCAACCACGCTATTTCTCCCTACTCGAATACCCGGTTTGAAGACAGACCTTCCGCCTATTATGGCACCATCCTCCACTATTACCCCAGCCATCTTAGGGCTCATTGGATAAGGATCGTTTGTGAATGCTGCTGCCGGCCCAATGAAAACATTCTTGCCAATTACTGTGAGTGGTGGAATGTAAACTGACCCCTCTATTCTAGTATTGTCACCTATTTTGACCTTATAATCTACATGCGTCAGCGACCCTATCATGACATTGTCTCCTATTTCAGCATCTTTTCCCACGTACGCAAAGTGCCATATCTTGACATTCTTCCCGATCCTGGCACTCTTGTCTACATAGTTTGTGACGCCGGGCAATGCGGTATAGTTGTTGCTCATTCCTTCACAAATGCCAAGGATTTCCTTGCCATATAACTTTGTCAGGGATCTTATTTTGCCATTTCCTCAAAAACTCCATGTCTTGGGTCTTTTGCCTTTCTCTAAGCTCGTCTGGTAGCATGATAGG
>JBKPPX010000285.1:0-1554 GCA_046733815.1 Thermoproteota archaeon
CGGGTTCGGTGGGATTCGGACCCACGACATTGTAACCCAAAGAAATCTTGACTGGTTAAGAGCCAGACGCTCTACCTGGCTGAGCTACGAACCCGCAGGAATCAGCATAAGCAGGAGATATTTAAATGAACCGAGGAAATTGGAAAACGTAATTATTGAGGAACTTTTGCTATCTGTTGTTCTTTAACAAGCCTAACTATGGCATCGGAAACAGAACAATTGTACCTTTCTTTTTCTTTAAGAATCTGCCTATAAGCTTCTAGTGTGATATAAACCGGAATAGAACCGGTTCCCTCCAACAATGCTTTTACCCTATAGAGGCCATTTTCCATTCCTTTCTCTGCGATATTCTTTATCTTTACTCTATTCATTAATCCTCCCAGCGGACCCAGCGGCATCCCATAATCGACGGTAATACTCGTGTTCGTAGTTTTCTCAGCAATCTCTTCAAATTGAACAGTGATTTGCCAGTGTTTAAAAGGTCCTTTAATCATCTGCGCAACAATCTTGCGATGTGGTATGTAATCAATTGTTTCACAATCCCATTCTAATTTTTTGCCATCAAAATTGCCATTAATTCTAAAAATAGTGCCAACACCAAAACCATTTTTTACTTGTATTGGAATAACGCTTAAATTCATATTTTCTGGAAACTGATCTGCCATGTGTTCAGGCCTTGCAAAATAGGTGAACACTTCGTTAACAGGAGCGTTAATTTCAATACTCTTGCTAATAATGGTCATAATCTATCAAAGAATGTTAGTAAACTGGATTTAAAGGTTTCTTAAAATGTTTCACAAGATTATCAAAGAATTGCCGTATTACTCCTCCTCCTTCTTCTCCTCATCATCATCCTCCACTAAGAAGAAAATTTTCTTCGTAAAGTTATTGAGTTCAATTTTTACATACACTTGGCTCAATGGATAATTTAGATAATTTTACATACATTACATACGCATTAGCATCTAATTGCTATAATTATCAAAAGAAAACAAGTAAAATATTCTCAAATATCAAGAAGTTTCGGACTCAGGCCAACGGATTATTATTTACAATTTCATCCAGACATTTTATTATATCATCTCTAGTGACAGGAATAGGATTATTGTCCAAATGCCCTCGATCTGGCATGATTACATCTGCTGCCTGATCAAGTGGCTGTTTCAGTTTTAGGGGTTCAAATTTCAGTTTTTGACAAATTCTTTTAAAGCGTTCATAGTATACTGATTTATTGAATTTATGTGCAATGGTAGTACAAGATGACAGGGCATAGCCGTGTGGGACACCTTCATTTGAAAAAACATATGATAATGCATGACCCAATGTTGTCGACGAATTTCCAAACCCTATTCCCGACAGCATTGCTCCATATGGCAGTAAATGTGGCTTGTCGTTTATCAGTGCATCTTCCAGAATATCAAAAGCTTCTTTGCAAAAGAGTTTTGTAAATGGGTTAGCAAGTTTACTATCATAGGCTTCTGAAGCTTGAGATGCAGCATCGCATGCAGAATTTCTCATAATATTAAAGGGAGTCCCAGGTAAAAAGTATGGATC
>JBKPPX010000286.1:0-1928 GCA_046733815.1 Thermoproteota archaeon
TATTAAGTCTCGTGGGCTCGGAGATGTGTATAAGAGACAGATCTACACTTGCATTTGATACCGTCTACGCAGAAGGACAAAGGCGCTATGTAGAGTCATTATCAGCATACGCAAGACAATTTTTGGAGTTAATGGACAAACCCGATGTCGATTCTATCGACGGTTTATCGCCAGCAATTTCAATACAACAGAAGACTACCAGCAAGAATCCACGTTCTACCGTCGGAACTGTAACAGAGATCTATGATTATCTAAGACTGCTATATGCCAGAATAGGAATACCTACATGTCCTGAATGCAGTAGAACAATTACAAGTCAATCTTCTGATTCTATTACAGAATCAATATTGAAATCAGCTCAAAAAAAGAAGGATTGCTCAATTATGATTCTTGCTCCGATCATTTCGGCAAAGAAAGGTACATATGAAAAATTATTTAATGAATTAAAACAAGACGGCTTTTCCAGGATTCGATTAGATGGTGTAATAATCAATCTCGAAGATGAAGAGCAAGAACAACAAGAACAAAAATCAAAATACCCTAGACTAGACAGACAAAAAAAACACACTATTGAAGTCATCGTTGACAGATTAAAGGTCATGAGTGAAGAAAAAAGCAGATTGTTTGAGTCCGTCCAATCTGCCCTTAAGATAGGTAATGGTATTGTGATTGCCTCAATAGACAATGAAGATACGTTATACTCCCAACGCAATGCATGCCCGTATTGCGGTATCAGTATAGGGGATTTAGAACCACGCTCATTTTCATTTAATTCTCCTTTTGGTGCCTGCAGAGAGTGTAACGGGCTTGGAGTGAAAATCGAATTTGATCCTGAACTTATTATTCCAGACAAGTCAAAAAGCATATTGGATGGAGCTGTGAAACCATGGTCTGGTTACTTCGCTACATTCCGTTCTGAAATGCTCAGAGATGTCGGCAAACGTTTTGGATTTAATCTTTATACACCAATCTCAAAGATGACAGAAGAGCAGATCAAAGTTATTTTGTATGGTACAGATGAAAATATACACTATAAACACGAAGGAAAATATTCTTCATCTAGCAGATGGGAATTTAGAGGATCCTTTGAAGGTGTAATTCCCAACTTGGAGCGCTTGTATAAGCAAACTGAATCCGAATCGAAGCGTGAAGACATCATGCAGTTCATGCGAGAGCGTACCTGCGACAGTTGTTTAGGTAGGAGATTGCGTAGAGAAGCACTTTCAGTCAAAATACAAGAAAAGTCGATAATGGATATATGCGATCTTTCAATTGATAACTGTTATCAATTCTTTAGGACAATAGAGCTTTCAGAAACTGAAAGATATATTGCAAGAACAATATTAAAAGAGATTATTTCAAGGCTTGAATTCTTGAATAATGTCGGATTAAACTATTTGTCCCTGAATAGAGTTACAGCCACACTTTCTGGTGGAGAATCACAGAGAATTAGATTAGCAACCCAAGTCGGTTCGAACTTGTCTGGAGTCCTTTATGTCCTTGATGAACCTACCATAGGTCTGCATCAAAGAGATAATGCTAAATTAATTGATACTCTAAAAAAATTACGTGATCTTGACAATACGCTGCTTGTAGTAGAACACGATGAAGAAGTAATCCGTAATTCGGACTGGATAATTGATATTGGGCCTGGCGCTGGCGTACACGGCGGAGAAATTACTGCCTATGGCCAATTAGAAAACATTCTAGATAATAAGAATTCCGTTACAGGAGCTTTCCTCAGAGGGGACAAACATGTATCCTATCCTAAGCAAGACAAGAAGATTCCAGAAGGATGGCTAACTATATACGGAGCGCAGGAAAATAATCTAAAATCAATTGATGTACAATTTCCTATCGGTTGCATGACAGTCGTGACAGGAGTTTCTGGCTCTGGCAAATCAACATTAGTAAATGATATCTTATTC
>JBKPPX010000287.1:0-4035 GCA_046733815.1 Thermoproteota archaeon
CAGTAACACAACCACACAACAAATGAGCCTTCTGCTTCACCAACACCATCAACGTCACCCATGACTGCACCATAACCCACCACGGTAGCATACGTGCGGAAGCTGACCTACACATCTATCTATTCCCTGCGCATATCCACCTTTTCTTTTTCTCTTCTCCCTCTCTCCCCTCACTGCTAGCCTTTTTATAACTATCAGAGCTTTTCATTGTCACGGTTCCTATCGGTTTGGTCTATTCAATCCACGACACAACAGAAGTAGCCATCCAAAAAATGATTGATGCTAGTCAAAGAATGATAGATGTACAAAGTCAAGTGACAGGAGAATCAAAAGATGGTTGGGGTCTTAATACTGTCATGAAGAAACATTTAGAATTAGAAATAAAGACATTGCAAAATGCACCTAGAGATGCAGATAAGCTAAAACAGCTTTTGGAATTAAAGCAAAGACTAAAGGAAGAAGCTATGCACATTGAAGACACACAAAGGTTGGTCACAGAAATTGAAATGCTAAAGGTTGTATTGTATTTAGTAAGCAGAAAGCAGCAACAATAATAGCAGAAGAAGATAACAAATAAAAAATCACTCTTCTTTTCGCTCTTATTTTCTTGTTATTATTCGAACAACAGAGATGGTGCTGTTGGAGTTGCTTGTTGCTGTTGTTCTTCTACTACTTCTTCCTCAGATGGTGCTACCGCCGTTGCATTCAAGTCATCAGTAGTAATAGTGGCATTTATCGTAGTCGTCGTCGTTTCGTTCATTGGAGAAGGAGGAGAGCTTCATCCATAGTAGTATTAGAGGGCTTGCTGGTGGTCGGTAATGGTATTCCACTTTCCCATCTCCATAACGTTACACGACTGTTACCATCTGAAGTGAAGTCATCTATTCCTGCTAGTATCATACCATTTAATGGCGCAAGGATACCAGTCGAGTTAGTCTGCAAGATAGCTGTTACAATGCCTTTGCCTCCAGCTTGCAGAGCTGCTGCAGGATTGTTGAACTGATATATTCCATAAGCTGTAACAGTTACAGTCTCACCATTTTCTGCTCTGATAGTCTCTTTTATGAGAGCAGATGATGTTGCTAATGAGAGGCTGAGCCGTTGATGACGCTGGTTTTAATAGTCTGGTTGCTGTTAGGAAGAGTTAGCGTGCCATTTCCAGAGTGTGTTGCGCGTACGTGTGTCTGGTTTATTGGAAATACGTTTGCAGGTGGAGTGTGTTTTTGATAGATAGGTTGTGATGATAACTATTCCTGCTGATGGTGCTGAAGGTGTAGTAGTAGTTGTATTTCCTGCTGTTGTTGTCGTCGTCGTTGTTGTTGGCTGGCTGCTGCTGAAGTAACTATGCTTGTTGATACCAAAATTATTACTATTGCAAGGACAGAGATAGTAGTTGCTGTTGCTATGTGATGGTTATTGTTTTTGTTATTTAGATGCGTCAAATATGTGTCATTCCAAACAGCAACACTGAAGGTATAAATGTATTCTCATACTCTCCCTCTAATCCTTCTCCTAGACGTTCTGCAAAAAAACCACGTATCGGCTGTCAAACCAGCCTGGTTATAATCATCAGTCTTGACTTTGAACATTACAGAATGACAGCTACTGCGGTAGCAAAAAACAAGATGGTCTTGAAGTCAAAGCAGCGATAAATCTATCATTTGCTACTGTTGCAGTATATATGTGGTAAGAAGCTAAAGTTTGACAGGATAAGTGAAAACCCCTTGGCATGCTGGAACTATATGGTAGTAAATGCAGATGAGTAAAGAGGGTAGCTGTTGTCGATATATCTCTTGACAGAAGAAGAGAATGAGAGCGCACGCACGTACGTATGTATCCTGTCCATTCACTGGAATAGCTTTTGTGTCTTTATCATCAAGTTTGCTGTAACGGTAGAGAATCCCCCTGCCAGAAGAGTTGAAAGCATTGCAACTTGATAAGGTAGGGCTACATTTGATTGTAATAATAGGTAGATAGATGTGAATTTGCCTATCATGTATACCACTTCAGATGCGCCTAAAGCGGTTACTATTTTCTTTGCATCTTGTTTAAGCCTATTTGAATCCCTCTTACCTGTAACAGTGTCAATATACTTCTTTCTATTATCAATATAAAAAAGACCTGCAAAAGCAACAAGATATACTCCTGAACCTGTAATTATAGAGAAAATAGAAACAAGAACGTTATTAGTAATGCTTTGTGCAGCATACTGAACAACTATCGCATCTGTAATAACTGCAGCTACAGCTGCTACAATGATATTTTTGTTGAATAGGATGAGTTCTCGATATCTGGTGTAGAATTGTTTGAACGACTGTTGCTGCTGTCGTCTACTCTTTTGTGTGGTATGGGGACGGTTTAAGAAGTCCACCATCAATCGTTAGGAAAAACATGAATATTAATCTAGCTTAGAGCCAAGTTTGACAATTTTGCTTCCGAATTGAGGAATTCAACCATTTTCGATAGATTTTCTTCTTCTTCTTTTTTGCTTCCGTATTATAATTCTTCATTGTCAAACCTAATCCTGCAATTTTTCTATCGGCAGAGAAGTTATTGAACATTGGCAACTTCTTCTTATGCAACGGAGAGCGCCTGCCGTTGCCGGTCACTCTTAGTTCCCCGTGCTAGTACTGAGTTATTTGTATTATTACCCTCTGCTCTTCTCACTAATCAGATAATAGCTCGGTCTTAAGGGTTCGGAATCCTATAGCCGAAGACAGGCTCATTTATTCTCAGCTGAATAAAATTCACAAGCTTTTGAAAGATTGGAGTTATGATAAAGAGACCAGACATGTCACCCAAAAGCCCAACTCCTGATTGTCTGATTAGACCTGCTGCAACGATAGATTTAAGAATTTATAATAAAAGCAGCGCGGGGAGTGGGAGTTTCGTGTTGCCATCTTCCATTATCAACATTTCGAACCCACGTGTCCTTTCGGACATGGGATTAGCAATCCCACGCCCTACCAGGTTGCTCCCTGCTCTCGCAGGTCTAGGCGACCCCCGCAATTCGCTTCTTTTGAGCGTCTCACGTATTAGTGTAGCGTTGTTGAATTGTTGCGTTAACGATGGTAAGTTATTTGGACCGTTGCAGCGTAGCTGCAACAACGCTGCAGCGTTGCGGCTTTGTTCGTCTAGTAGGCGAAGCTTGCGCTTCAATCTACAACGGATATATCGCTGCTGGGATTTTGTAAACTGGCGAGTGCCATTAAGATAAGCCTGTTCTGTAGGACTTAAAAGGTGGGTCAACGCCCTTGAGAGAAATTATGGGGTCTAATAGCTTGTTCGGTCTATTTCTTTTAGCTGCTCTCTCTGTGTTCTTTGTTTAGGCAACGAAAAGACAACTGCTGCTGTGGTGGGATAATAAAATAATGAGGAGAAAGGAAAAACCATACTGGGAGACAACAGGTAAGGTCCCAAAAGAAGGAAAACCCTGTATTCGTTTTAGCAGCTTTAGCGCATGAACGATTGCACACCAGCGACCTGGAACCAATATGGTCAACCCGTGTGGTGGAGATGTCCGTAAGAAAGAGAAGGAGAAGTAAAATGATAACCGCAATCTTGGGAACCGCAGCAGCAATCGGTTTGATAGCAGCTTGGATTTTCTTTGATTCAGGTATATGGCTTATGGAAATATCACCTAAAAATAAAAAGGACAAGAAGTTTAAGGACAAAAGATTAGGAGAATAGCTTGGGGGACAAGAGGGGAATGATGGAGGTAACTAAGAAGAAAGTAAGAGAAGAAGAAGAAGAAGGAGAAGCTCTTAAAAGATTAGATTTCTAAGCCTAGTTCATGTGGTTGTTGTGGTTGCTGTTGTTGTGGTGTTTTTGGGGTAAAAAAGGCAAGGAATAAGTTCTAGACCGAATACTTTAATCACAAAAGCTCTTAGAAGAGGATAATATGCCTACTATCAAAAAGAGATAGCAGACAAGGAGAAGGAAATGGAAGAACGAAATCATCAGCCAGACGGAAGAATTTTGATAAATGAGCGTATAGTATTGAAGCTTCCGCTAGGTGCGACGACTTTTTGTGTT
>JBKPPX010000288.1:0-3393 GCA_046733815.1 Thermoproteota archaeon
TTGAGATATAGCATATTTTGTCATTTTCTAAAAATTTAACAAAATCCGATGGTCCAATACGCATAGGAATTGAATAAGGTATCATTGCTTCTACTGCACTTGTCTTACTTATTCTTTTGTCTTCAAGTCTTTCTTCGTCAAGCATATTGTAAAAATCCATGTCACCGCCTATGTTCAGCTGATAGGTTTCATCTATCTTTACTCCCCGGTCAACAAACAATTTTACTAAAGTCTTGTGTAATACAGTAGCACCTAACTGACTCATTACATCATCACCTGCACACGGAAGATTTCTATTTTGGAATGATTGTTGCCATTTTGGCATCGAGGCAATAAAAACAGGTATGGCATTAATAAAACAAACTCCTGCATCAAGACATCTTTCAGCATAAAATTGGCTTGCACGTCGACTTCCAACAGGAAGGTAATTTAAAAGAACCTCTGCTTGAGTGTCTTTTAGAACCTTTGCAATGTCGGTGTTTGGCTTATTAGAAATTTTGACCTTTTCATTATAATGTCTGCCTATTCCATCTAACACCTCCGCCTTTTCAACCTTGACATCCATTTTATATACATCATAAATCTTGACTGTGTTGTTTGGTTTCTCAAAGATCGCTTCTGAAAGGTCTTTATCGACCTTGGTATCTACTACATCAAAAGCTGCAACAAATTCAATATCACCAGGTTCAAATCCTCCTAAATTATAAGCAGTAAGGCCTATTGACTCTGTTTTATTTATATTGTAATAACCAACACCTTGAATAAGAGCAGAGGCACAATTTCCAACTCCTGCAATAGCAACGCGAATTTTCTTAGACATAAAAAAGATTTCATATTTAGTGTATATTTAATCTTTATATTTAAAAAGGAAGATGCTTTACAGACATTAATCTAGATAGATATTTCATATTTTAAACTGTTTGTGATATTGTAATTGATTGAGTTGATATAACCGAATCTGAACAAAAGAACACAACACAGCACCACCATCAAATATTTCAAATTGCAGATCGACAATCGAATCTTCTACCTACTCCAATTCATAACTAGGTCTGTTTGGATCTATCTTAGAGTGTAAGCCACAATTTTAAACGTTAAAATTAATTGAAGATTCGTTAGCAAAGGGGAACTGAACGATGGAAAGTTTGTGGAGAGTTTGTCTATGGAAGAATACAAATACAAAGAATATAAAAAGAGAGTTATGATGTAACTAATGACTTTAACCTTAGGAGCCTATAATGCTGGCAATTGTGAGATATAATTCGACTTGGAATCTGATAGTCACACAAAGATATAGCAACTATAATATGTCCAGGATGATTTCAAAGCATTATCTAAAAGATTACATCGTCATAGTAGCTATAATTACATTCTTTCCATCTTAAATGAATAAAATATATGCATAAGTCTATTTATTCTACTTTTGTTTTGTCCTTCTTTTTTTGTTGATGATATTCTTCTTCTTTGGCTGACGAAGGATTCCAAAAGAGATGGTACCAATATTCAGCCATTCTTCCTGTATTTCTAGCAAATTCCTTGTATGTTACAATCCATGCCATGGTGTAATTTTGCCATAAGCTGATACTTGTTGTAAATATATTAGGATAATTCAGATTCACTTGTTTTCTATAACTTTCTATATTTTGTATCTTTTTGTAGTCTGGTATTGTTATTCCCGTTTTTGCCACCTCATTTTCTTTTGACTCTCTCATTTTAGATGTTTGTTGTTCTCTCGGTGGATTTATGACTGGAAGATCTGTATTAACATTATTATCTATAGTCTGAGTATTTACCATTCTTGTCCTTTCTGGCTCTTTCTTTTCATTAGTGGATAGTGTTCCCTTCATATCTTTTTCTTGCATACTAACTGAGTTTTTCATTTCTACCATCGCATGAGATCCTGATGAATCAAAAACTTCGGGAACGGTTTCTTGTATTGTTCTTTCTCTTTGTGCTAATGATGAGGAAGGAGAAAATTCTTCTCTGTCAGATTGCTTCTTATTTTCTTCAGTGCTATTACTATTATTTTTATTATTTCTATGGTAATCTTTACTGGCTTGTTTAATTCGTTTACTTTTATTTTTCCTTCTTACCATAATATAACTAACCTGTATTCTACGGGATCTTTGCAGTTATATAAAACGTTAAAGCAATTCTTTTTATTAAAATTGTACACGTCTATAAATAAACAATAAGATTTTTTACTATCGACAATAGAGATATATAAATAATCACTTTACCACGATTGGTAGAAAATATACTAGAAATAACTGAAAAGTACTACCGATAAAACATACAAATAGAAATTGAATCTGTTTAATTTAAATATTTAGTAATTATCATCATCAAAGGTACTATATTAAAAAGCCTGATTGGTGTAATAATATGTTCTACATGCTATTTATTCTACTTTGCAATCGCTATTCTATACCACTATTTAAAGAAACAATTCTGTGTAAGTTAACATTTATTCTACAAGATAGCAAGCATCCCATACTCATATTCATTATGCTTTCAAGATTATTATCGTTGAAAATAATATTTATTGTTTCCAAGACACAGTTCTTCTAGACACCATATGAATTGTTTCCATCTATTTCTATTGACAATGAATAACAAAATTCCTTATTATATTTGCATTTTTTATTACATCAGATGTAAATCCATTTTGAAAGTTTAATTATTATTTTCTCATTTAAGAAAAGACTGTCCCGGCATACAATTATACATTTCCTCTATAGATCTCCGTTTAAGGATTTTAGAATATCTAAGATTGCCTCTATTTTTGAACAATCCTCTTATGAGAACTCTACTACACCATATTTTTAACGGAAGCTGACGCATAATTTCATACTACATACGCTTATTTTCTATACATAGGTATCTCATAATGTGGAATAGTAGTTTGTTATCTCCACAAAAACTACATAAGCTTTGTTTCCAAAATAGACATATCTTGACTACGAGATGCCCAGATCTGTTGCTTCATTCGAAGTTACCATCTAATTCCATTACAAATCGTTGCGAAGAATATATGATAGTTTTTGGTCATTGTTTTTATTGTTAGAAGCTGCTGTCTAGATAATTTTGTATAATTTTCAACGTCGTATAAATCAAAGCTCTTAAATTTGTAGGGATTTTAGCCTTATAAAATTCAATTTGAACACAGATTAAATTATTTAACTTTATATTGACTAGAAGCACCTATTGTGTATATATATCTAGTAACAGCCATAACAGTATCAATTATTAAATTTTTTTATTATTTCTGAAGTCCCAGGAGATGGCCTTCCTGTTCTAGTTTATCTGCATGAGCGGAGATGTATCTCCATACAATATCAGCTTTATCAGATTGGAAATCCCAAGGGGCAACAAGTACAAGATCATTATCTC
>JBKPPX010000289.1:0-2800 GCA_046733815.1 Thermoproteota archaeon
ATACAAAATATTATGTAATTTTACAATCTCCATTTTAGAAGTCATAGTGCCTAACTTTATTACCTGATGGTTAACCTTTAAAAATAATAAAGGCCCACGAATCCCAAATGACAACAGTAGAACATGACGTAGAAATTAACGCACCAGTACAGAGTGTATATGAATATTACACAAATCCAGAAAATATCAAAGAGGCTTGGCCTAGGGATGTAATAAAAGAATCTGAACCTATCTCAGCTTCAAAAAATGAAGAAGGTTCAGAAATAAAAGTAAAAGGAGAATATATGGGAAAAGAAGACGAAATGTTAATGGAAGTAACAGATAAAGAACAAAATAGAAGATTGGCAACTAGACAAACTCAAGGACCATTTAAGAAATTTGAAAGTATACAAGAATTTCAAGGTAATGGAAGTATTACACACGTTAAACATACAATTGAATACGAACTACCTACAACAGGTAAAGTTGCAAACATTCTTACCGGCAGTCAGGCCGATAAGAAGATAAAGCAAGGATTAGAACAGGCGGCTCAAACAGTAAAACAAAAGCTTGAGTCTAGTAGAGCATAACATAAGGTCTCATATTTCAGGAATTGAGGAGATTGAAAGAAGTAAATGTCAAATCAAGCTAATCGTCATAACATAGAGCACTTTGAAATACCAGCAGATAATGTAGAGAACTTGAAGAATTTTTATTCTTCGTTATTTGCATGGCAATTTGAAAAAGGCGAAACTCATGGCTACTGGATGATAAAAAATGCAGGAATAAGCGGAGCATTGATGCAAAAAGAAAATCATGAACAGATATCAACACAATTTGTAACTGTCGAATCAATTGATAATTATATTGGCAAGGCCCAGCAATTAGGTGCAAAAGTAATAAAAAATAAGAAAGAAATATCAGAAGGCTATTATGCAGTCTTAGAAGACCTTCAGAAAAATACATTTGGAATATGGCAAAATAAATAAATAAATATTATAAAAAATAATAATTATATATCATTCTCTCTTATCTTTCTTAATAGTATTTTTTTTATCGGTTTATACATATCTGATCATCAGATTAAGGTCAATAATATCAGTTGGCACTATAATGAATATTTTGGCATTATTTAAATAGAACCAGAAGGTGGATAATACTATAGTAGAAATAAATTGGTAAAATCAATTATGTTTAATTTACAATTAGATCTAGCTGAAAGCTATATCTATGGTCATGCTGTTACAGATAATGATAAATCATATAGGATAAATATACAAGTCGGAAACCAGTCTATAATTTTTCCTGAAGATTTTGAAATAGACACAAATCAAGCATTGATATCATTTGATATCGGAGAAGAAAACAAAATAGTATTAAATAGCAACATCACAAAAGGCAATACAGATATGATTGAGTTGTACGTCAATGATGACAAGGTTATGCAAAATTTAGCAAATCATCTACCTGTATCTATGACAATGGTAATGTATGATCATCAAAAATAATAAAAAAATCATAACAGTGAGTGAGTGAATGAATAATAATAATGCAAAATCAAAATATCTTAAACGATATGGTTGTTCCTGATTCAAAAGTTAGGAGTTTAAGGATTCTAGTTACAGGTGCAAGTGGCTTTATTGGAAGCCGTGTAGTATATAGATTATCTTTATCATCTTCGTCTTCAGACAATCAAGAGATAATATGCATGACACGCAACGTCGAGTCATTGAAGGGTCGTTTTAATCAAGATGTTAAAATAGTCAATGCAGATGTAGCTAACTATCAAGAACTTGTAAAAGCAATGTCTGGAGTAGACGTTGCTTTTTATCTAATACATTCAATGGAAGGTTCTTCTAAAGAATGGAAGAAATTTGCAGAAAGAGACCGAGTTGCTGCAGAAAATTTTGCAAGAGCCGCTACAGAATGCGGAATTAAGAGAATCATCTATCTTGGCGGGATGAGTCCTGGGAATGATAATGAGCTTTCCGAACATTTAAAGAGCAGAAAACAAGTAGGCGAAATACTAAAAAGATCTGGTGCAAAAGTGACAATATTCCAAGCAGCGGTTATTTTAGGACAAGGAGGAGGTTCATTTCAAATGTTAGAGTATCTTGTTGAAAGGCTTCCCATGATGGTGTGTCCAAAATGGGTGCTTACAAAGTCACAACCAATATCTGTAGACGATGTGGTTACTTATTTAGTTAAAGCTCTGGATGTGAAAGAAACAGAAGGAAGAACATTTGATATCGGAGGACCAGACGTCCTTACATATGTAGATATGATGAGACATTATGCAAAGATGCTCAATAAGTCAATAAAAATAATTATAATTCCTTTTCTTACTCCACGACTTTCTTCCTACTGGGTTGATCTTATTACACCTGTTAAAGCATCGCTAGCAAGACCTTTGATAGATAGCCTCAAACATGAGGCAAGAGTAAAAGACGATTCAATAAAGAAAATGATTCCTATTCAACTAAAAAATTTTGAAGAAGCAATAAAATCTGCAAAAGAAGAACAAATGCAAAAAGAAAAGGTTACAAGAAGAGAACGTACTTCTCATTCTCTAAATAATAGGATTCTGTTAATGTCGCTATTTGCAATGGTTGCTATAGGTTCTACTTACTATATATTAGACGCCAGACCTGAAATATTTCAAGGCAATTGGTTAGTTCTAAGTGGTTGCTGGTATTTTGGGATAGCTTTTTCAATATTTTTTGTATCTAAAGGAGCAAGACTTGGTGCTATGGTTGCAGGTATAATTGGTTGGGTTACTCTTGCCTTTTGGTTAACTGATAACATATACACTGTCTTAGGT
>JBKPPX010000290.1:0-4120 GCA_046733815.1 Thermoproteota archaeon
TGTTAGACAACCATATAAAAAGTTCCTATCTATTAAAATTGAGATGAAAAACCTCTATGGACAATCAATTTTCTTTTCCTGTTGAATAGGGAGGTACATTACTAATATCATCTTTTGAGGAAGGAATAAGTAGATATAGAAATAGAAATCTGCTATTTGATAGATAACTTCATAGTTTACTTTGTATAAGCATTATCTATATGTCATTAATATTTTGTTGACCATAATATAATACCGCTATGAATGCTAATAGAGAGAAAAATAAAGATTTATCATCTTCTGGTAAAAGCAATAGAGAAGGAGCAACAAAAAATACTACCGGGGATTTAACAAATGCAGGCGACACAGACAGGGATTTAACAGACACAGCAGACGTTGCCAGAGCAAGTATATCTAAAGGAATGGAAAGTCAGGGAAATGTTAACGCTGCAGATATAGCTAAAGGAACAGCAGAGAATGATGGAGTTATTCAAGGGGTAGCACAGAATATAGAAGAAAGAGGAATTACAGAAGAGACTAACAAAAAAGCATCAAATACTGAAGATGTTTCTACAATAGTTAATTCTGGAACATCATTAACAGAATCTGCAACCATTGATAGGGCAGATATACACTCAGATGATGGTGCTAGACATATAGAGAAGGCCCAAGAAAAACTAACTGAAAGAGTAGTGGACAAGAAGACCGGTTCTTGGAAAATCAAAGAAAAGGATGATGAAGAACAGCAGTAGCTTTCGAAATATGCAACCTAAAGCATCTTTATCTTACTATACGAATCTATGAATTAAAATAAAATGATACACATATTGTTTAAATTTTATGTATTATTAATAATATTTATTGTTGGATTAAATTAAAAATTATTAAATATACCACTTTTACTAGGCTTTCTTTTAGGAAAGTTAGGTTTATGCTCTGCTTCATAATATAATTTCATATGGTCTTTTGTTCAATTCGATAACTTTTGGTTATCCCATAAGTATAGTAGTTAATACTATAATAATAGAAAATTTGTTATCAATAAATTGACATCAAGTTAAATAATGTGTATATTATTAATTAATTATAAAAGTTCGCATATTGAAATAGAGTATATCATCTATACGTATATACCAGAATCAATAATACTGTTTATTTAAAATACCAAAATTTTAAGTAATTAACATTCTCCATATAACAATGTGCCTATGACTAATCTCCAGTCATTAATTGAAGACTGGAAAGTTAACGTCGTTGATTCTGTTATCTCCTCTAATGATACCTCTAGGTTAGCTGAATATGCACTACATCTTTCAAGGATACTTGCATATCCAGATTTGGATGTTAGTTCTAAATTGAACGAACTAGATTCAATGGGTGAAGAGATAAAGCAATCGATAAGGAAGCTCTTGCCACTCAGGCCAACCCAGCTGATAGAGAAAATTAATACTTACCTTTTTAAGGATAAGGGGTTTAAAGCAAATACTCAAGATTATTACAATCCTATGAATAGTTATCTTAACATTGTTTTGCAACATAAATCTGGCATTCCTATCACATTGTCAATAATATATATGCGAATTGGTGATGCATTGAATTTTAAATTGTTTCCAGTTAATTTTCCCGCTCATTTTCTTGTTAAGCACGTTCTGGAAGATGACAACAGTGAGATAATCATTGACCCATTTAATGGTGGCAGAATAATGGATGATTATGCTCTGAAGGAATTGCTCGATCAATTCTATCCGCGTCAGAATGTTCCTCTTACTCATGCATTTGTCGAAAAGACAACGCCAACACAGGTAATGATAAGAATGTTGAACAACCTTAAGGGAAGTTATTATGAAGCACAAGATATTGATAAAGCTGAAATCGCAAATGAAATGATAATTGCGTTAGATCATTATAATCCAGATGCTATTAGAGACAAAGGTATGATATTATTAAAGAGAGAAAAGCCTACAGAAGCACTCGAAATGCTAAATTCCTACCTTGAGCTAGATCCAGAGGCACAAGATGCTGACACTGTCCTAGACATAATCAGGCAAATTCGTACTGACTGGAACATAAAGTGAAAATATATAAATTTCCTAGTTAAAAATAAAGAATATAAAATAATAATAGTAATAATAAATTATAATATATAAATGCCTCAAAGGCCAAAATTTATCTACTTTATCATTGAATATATTTTTAAATAATACCTATCAACCTATAAATAATAATATCAGTCAAAGTGGTGTTAGTAAAACTTCAATTGCACTATAATATATGGCATACTTTCAGATGTCGAGTGTAAAAATTCACCTCATAAAGACGATGCTGGGATATCCCGATCACCATCATCTACTCTCAGACCGTGTCTTTTTATATATCGTAGCAATTCATGATCACTTTCAATTTTATAATAACGTTTCATGTGTTCTAATGTTTTATCGTCATAAATGGGTGGTGGTGGTTGTTGTTGTTTTTTTTTGTTTCTCACTTTATAATAATAAACTATAATATAGTACTTAAGATTTTTTAATTAGACCTTTTTCAAATGAATTATCCATATTTTTAAAGCACCTGTATTTAAAAGTAAGTCCAAATTCATTTTACTTTATTGTTACATCATACAGTTAGTATAATAATAATCCCTTGTCGATTTGTGATCATCACCTCACCTTTACATTAGTAGCATTTCTGCTGTTTTTCTCAAGTTTATATGTTACATGTTACTTTATAATGATTTTTCAAAAACTGATGATGGTTTGACAGGTTCTTTTGCTATAGAGTTGTCAGCGTATGGTAAATTAAGTACGACGTGTCTGTATGTGTATATATATATTCCTTCTTCTTTTTATGTTCATCAATTGTGTTTTCGTTGATAACTTTGATTATCACAGAAATGTAGATCAAAGATACCTTTTCTCTAATTCCGAATATCTCTGTAAATCTACGAGTTTATTAAATTCTTTGAATGTAACCATCATTTTACGTCCTTGTTTTGTCGCGCCAGTCTTTCTTAATTCGGTAAACACTTCTCTTATGGCGAATGCTGCAGCATATAATCCTGATAATGGAAATACTGCAATTCTATAGCCCATTTTTAATAGCTCATTCGCAGACAAATTAGGTGTTACTCCTTCTTCAATCATATTTGCTACTAAAGGAGCATCTATTTCATCAGCTATTTTTTTTAATTCATCCACTGTTTTGGGAGCCTCGACAAAGATAACATCTGCACCTATTTTGCGATATTCTTTGCCTCTTTCGATAGCTTCATCTATACCTAGTGGAGCACGGGCATCTGTTCTTGCAACAATGATAAAATCCTTGCTATTACGGGCTTCTAATGCTGCTTTTAATTTCGAAATATAATCATTTTTAGGAATCACATCTTTTCCTATCATATGTCCGCATCTTTTAGGCCATACTTGATCCTCTAGAAAAATACCATTGGCTCCAAAACTTTCTAGATCACGAACGAGCCGCCACACACTTAAAGGATTGCCATATCCGGTGTCAACATCAACTAGGACTGGAACATTTACAGAACGTACGATGCGGCGAGCATTGTCTACAGTTTCACCAGCATTGAGAAATCCATAGTCAGGCATTCCTAGAAGGGTAGCAGCAGAACCATATCCAGTTTGAAACATTGCCTCAAAGCCAACTTGTTCTGCAATTCTCGCGCTTAACGCATCGAAAACTCCTGGTAATACTATGATTCTTTTCTTATCCTCAATTTGTTCTCTTAATGATATTTTGATCATTGATTTTTGCATTCAATCATAAAAATACAGCAGAAATTATTAAATACTTGTTTTATTCTTTAATCAGCCAAGTTTTATTTATCGTTTCTAAATTAGATAGTAAAGGATCTCTAACGTAAATGGATATCGATTTTACTCCATAATTTTTTGATTAAAATTAGTCATACTTCATTTTTAAGAATTACTTTTTATAATTCGTAATTTCTTCTTCAATTGCAAATAAAAAATGGATGAAGACACAGAGAGATGAGATGAGATAGATAAATAGATAACAACTTACCATCTTTTCTATTATCGTTACATGATTAAAAATAAGAATACATTTTATGCGTCGCTAACAAAAATGATTTCTATGTCATTGCATTAATCGCATTAGACAAAAT
>JBKPPX010000291.1:0-4414 GCA_046733815.1 Thermoproteota archaeon
TAGCTTACCTGTAACTTCTTCCACTTTTTTATTTTTTGGAAGGCTAGTATCGTATTCAATGAAACTCTTCGAGACCCGAGTATCACGTATGATAATGCTCTGGTCTGAAACTAGCTCTCTAGCTCTTAGTAACAGAGATCGCGCATCTTTTGGTCTATATGAGCCACTTTTTAAATATATCAAATATCTATCCATTTAATTATATATGATTAACCCTCATAAAATAAACTTCTCTAAATTCACATTTAGATTTCTAAAATCCAGCTGTAAGACGATAAGAGAAAGTAGTATTAGGATATTCAAATAATAGGCTTTTTCTTTTTATTTCCATCTTCCTCCCGTTTTTATTTCCTTAACATAAATTGCGCATAAAGCGTAGGTAACAAGACTTTATACGATCCCATAATATGTTGTAGATTAATTAGTATTCAACAAGCCAATTCTGGATCGCTGCAGTTTATATCTATATATATGTGTAGAAATACGCATCATAAAAATATGCTTTCAAGGAATTATATAAATCCTCAAATGACGTTTGTTAAAAATTAATAAAACGACATCATCATGATTGAAATTGAATTGAGCAATGGAGATAGGTATGTTAGTTATGGTAATTTAGAATATTCCCGAGCACGGAAATCACAAAAACATTTGTCAGCCCCTAATGCGGATTGCATCTTTGCATACTTTATCTGTTGGATAGAATTATCCACTTATGAGATTATGGATATTTTGCTCAACATTTTTTATCATTTACATCTTTGTATAAATATATGGAGTATCATATTGTTGTTCGTTAGTCCAATGCGTTGGCAACGTAAGGCAATCAATAACTTGTAAATCAAATTTATCAATAATCTTTCCCCATCCCCACTTTGTCTTGTCTGACGTATATTGTTTCATGATATGGCTACCCATGAAATTAAAACCTGAAGACTGCCGAAGCTTGCTTATTTGTTTTACTTTCTCAAGGACATTAATAGCTAGCATATCGCCTAACTCAGGCAGACCTGAAATGAAGAAAAGAGGTTTTGAAATATCTAGTCTCGAGTAGTCTATAATAGTGGCATCATCATTTATTATTTTATATTCAATTCCAGTCGAATTAAATATTCTTTGCTGGAGATTTACAAGATCGCTGTCGATTTCTATTCCAATCGACTTCATTCCCAACAGCTGACCGCAATAAGCAATCCTTCCATCGCCAGATCCTATGTCAACAATTTCTTTAAAACCAAAATTTTTAGCTCCCAACGACAGAGTATATGCAGATAAAAGCCATGTAGGATAAAATGGCTGATAGTTGGTATCATGTTTCTTGCTGCTAATCCAATACTGATTGATATCACCTGTATAGGAGATACATGGGATGTTAAATAGCTGTATATTATCAATTTTATAATAAAGTGGGTTATTTTTTCCAAATTCGTTCAACATATGCAAAGCATATTCTTCAATTGGTAATTTGACAGAATAGGATAAAGGAATAGCCTCATAAATAAATCCTGTTGACTTGTATTTTTTTGTAAATTCTTGTTTTAAATTAACAATTTCTCTTGATAATAACTGATGCATTATTGTTTTATTCTTAATAATGTTAATAAACAAATTCAATAAAAATACAGTGGACTTGTGTCAAAGCCTTTTATTGACCTGGGACTTAATTTATAGACTCGCTTGGGTTTATATAGATACCAAGTATCAATTTCTTCGATAATCACGTAGCGATTTATCACAAGTTTACCAGAAAAACACCGTTGTCTTGACATCAAGATTGAATTATCGCAATTATAAAACGCATTTATCGAACCGAAATCGTTTTATTATACTAAGCCAATGTTTTTTGAAGATTGGACCGTTATCCAAAATGCCAACGTAAGATATCTTTGAAACTCATCTGCGAGCAAATTGTAATTCATGTGGATATAGTTACTTAAAAAATTGCCCTAAATGTAGTTCCACACTTTGCTAATTTAGATTACAGTAAAAGAGATACATGACAATGGATGGATTGCTTTATCTGCCAGTTGTGTGGATCTACGTATATACGGATGTAGTTAATATTTAAGAGAAAATGACAGAATTATTATATATAACAGCAGCCCTAGAATTAAGTCGCTTTGATTAAGTATTAATAATTACTTATTATGAAATTTTTTTGATAGTAATTGCGGTACCTCTATTGGCCTTCTTGCGACTTCAACGTTGGCTTTTGCGTAATGCTTTGCTTTAGATTCTGCTGAACCGTAGTTGCCGTAAACTATGGCACCTGCATGTCCCATCCTCTTCTCTTTTGGAGCAGATCTGCCTGCAATATATGCTACTACAGGTTTAGAATGGTTAGTTGTTATTAGATAATCTGCTAATAGTTCTTCAGCGTCTCCTCCAATCTCTCCCACTACTACTATTGAATTAACGTCTTCTCTTTCTTTAACCATATCAAAAGCTTCGATCAGATTAGTTCCATTGATTGGATCTCCACCAATGCCAAGGCATAGTCTTTGTCCAAAACCCGCTTTGGTTAAATTGTAAGATACTTCATACATCAATGTTCCGCTTCTCGAAAATACTACTGAATTTCCTGCTTTGAATGGCTGTGCAGGCATGATACCAACCTTCATGATCCCAGGTACAATTACTCCTGGTGTATTAGGCCCTATCATTTTCGCGCCCTTACTCTTAGCGTACTCTACAACTGTGATGGAATCTCTAATAGGAACATGTTCAGGAATAGCAACTAACAATTTTATTCCATTATCTAGTGCTTCCTTTGCAGCACTAAGAAAATATGGTGCGGGAACGAACATTCCAGATATTTTGGCATCTGTAGATTTAACTGCTTCAGCCATATTATCATAAATTGGAGTTCCTTCAAAATTCTGGCCTCCTTTTCCAGGGGTTACTCCAGCAACAATATTTGTACCATAAGATTTCATTAGTCTTGTATGAGTAGAACCATAACTACCTGTTATTCCTTGAATTATGACCGGCTTTTTTTCAAAATCGTTATCAGCCGTACCTCCAATCAAGATATCAAATATATCAAATTTTTTATTCATCTCTATACCTCCTTTTTTTTACCGCTTCTACTACGGCTAGTATTGCCTCCTCAACAGTATCATATAATTTTGCATTACTGCCCTTCAACATTTCTTTCGCAGTATCGGATTCTGCGCCAGAAATTCTTGCAAACACCGGAACATCAAGAATATTATTCTTATATGCTTCCAGTATGGCCTCCGCTACAAGAGTCGTTTTTACTATGCCTCCAAACAGGTTTACCAAAATTGCATCCATTTTCTTTAACCTGCTTATCACCTTTAGCGCTTCATAGATCGTTTCAGTTGTAGCTCTACCACCAAAATCAAGAAAAGAGCCGGGTTCACCGCCTGCGTCTGAGACCATGTCTAGCGTTGACATTACAAGTCCAGCTCCATTACCTATTATTGCAATGTTTCCATTTAATTCCACTAAAGAGAATCCACTCCTCTCAGCTTGTTCCTCTAATTCCGAAGAATACTCATATTTTTTCAATTCAGGATGTCTAAAAGTCGCATTATCGTCTATAATCACTTTAGCATCAAGAGCCATGAGAGAACCATCTCCTAGTATAGCTACAGGATTTATCTCTGCTAACTCTGCTTCCTTTTCTTCCATAAGTCTGGAAAGTTTCATGGTAAAATCAACAAATGAGACAATCACGCTGCTCATTAGACCTAGTTTATGAGCTACATCTTCTGCGGTTTGCATAGTTAGTCCGTGAAGAGGAATATCTATAATTACTTTATTATCCACATTTTCTATTTCAATTCCCCCTTCAGCTGACGCGATAAGAGAATAACACCGTTTGCTTCTGTTGAGGAACAGCGATAAATATAGTTCTTTTGTAATTCCAACTGTCTCTTCAAGTAAAACCCCACGAGGTCGCTCTCCTTTTACTTCTTTATTTAAAAGTTCATAGAATTTGGATTTCAGTTCTGTTTCTGAATTGCACTTTAAAATTGCTCCTGCTTTTCCTCTTCCGCCCACAGTAAGTTGTGACTTTAACATAAAAGGATAATCTAGCTTAATCGCAGCTTGCAGAGCCTCCTCGATTGTATTTGCGAGATATGCCCTTGGAATTCTAATGCCATATTGATCAAACAACTCCTTGCCTTGATATTCGATTAATCTCATCTGACAGCAGAGGACATTCTAATTGTGGTTATTTATATTCGTTATATAGATAAGCCATAGAATTTTCATTTTATACGACTAGTAACACATTTAGGAGAATTCAACATATTACTGATAAGCAGATATCTCTGTCATATAGTTTTAAGAGGTAGAAAATGATGAGTTAACGATAGTTATCGAACAAACGAAAACTGTTTTGATATCTTGCACAATGTTTGACTTGCAATTGTCTTTTCTT
>JBKPPX010000292.1:0-3471 GCA_046733815.1 Thermoproteota archaeon
TTCAGCCGAATCTTCTTTAACAAAAAATAATCCCATCCACCCCTTTTCTGCAAATTCTGTCTTGTGTGCATGAAACATGTATTGTCCGGGAAATGTGTAGTTAAATTCAAGTACCCCTCTTTCCCCTTGGCTCATAGTTACCATGTCAGTATATTCATCTGGTATTAAGCTGGTTCCGCTTCGATAGAGATGATACATATTAGCATGTAAATGAAAGTTATTTATCGGATCGAATTCTAACATATTTACAAGATAAATTCTGACCAGCCTGTCCTTTTCAATTTGGATAGGGTGTTTCATATAGTAATATGGAATGCCGTTGACTGTGTAAAAATTGTTCTCTCCATCAAAGTCTGTATCATAGCCATTCATCATCATTACCATTTCATCTGCTGGAGGCCTTGGTTGCTTTGGATCAATAATGTAAACTCCATACAAACCATGCGAGATATGTTCTTCTAAAGGCTCCATATGACAGTGGTATGGAAATACTCCAAATGGCTGAGCAATGAATTCATAAGTAAATTTTCCTCCAGGAGCTATAGCTTCAAATACACCATCCATCTCTGCCTTGTGTATGCCATGAGTGTGTATTGAATGAAATTTTGAGCCATTATTTATAAAATTAATTCTAATTAGATCTCCTTCCGTAGCCCTTAATGTAGGTCCGGGTATAGTTCCATTATATGTCCAAACATTATAGAATATGCCAGGGGATATTTCCTTGACTTTGTCATCTGATGCAACAAGTGTAAATTCCCTAACAACCTTACCATCTGATAAGGTAGATACTCTACCATAGTTAAATTCTCTTAAATAATGCATAGGATCTATTATCGCTTGTTTAGCAGTGCTAAAAGAGGTAGGATCTAAAAAATCTCCTGCTGTTTCTAACATATTAGAACCCGGCGTATGTCCACCTACTTTTTTTGGCTTGGAATTGTCCTGTGCAACAACAGAAAATTGATTAAATGGAGAAGAAAAAACAAATAATCCTATCGATACGCCAACAAGTATTAAAACTGCAGAAATTATCTTGATTTCTAAACGTAGCATAATATAATAATTACTAGTATAGTTAATAAATGTTAGCCGAGGCTAATACTATTAGCAGAGGCTTACATTAATAAGTTATTCTAAATTAATTGTTGTTGTTTTTTTTAATATTATATTCTTTTTCTGGAAATAAAGTAAATTTTTTTCATTTTTCAATATATCGGAACAGTGAACCTTCACTAAATAGCAGGATATAGCACATTCCACCGCCTTAGACCTTTACGACCAACCAACCTTTTTTCTTCTAACCATATAGACTAGTATCTGTAGCATGTTTAGACATTGAAAAGAAAAATATTACAATAGTATTGTACAAATCTATATATATGATCTATGAATGCCCTGAAGGACATATCTGTTTTAGCAAAGATGATCTAACTATATGTGGTAAGGGCGGATGTGGCAAAGCAACTGTTATAATAAGTACAATAGATATTAAATGGTTTTATAAAATTCAAGAAACAGGATTATGCATTGCTCATAAAGATCTTTACAAAGTAATTGAAGATCCTAATATGCCTAAAGATGTAAAAAAGCAAATAAATAAAATATTTCCACATCTATGAACATTTTGCAGAGAATGATAACATTGTATTTGCAGGAGATTTCATTTAAATTAAATTCTTCATTAATATAAGATATGCTGCCATTGCATATTACTTGGAATAATTACTGTGAATGTGTACGTCAAGAGGAGTCAAATAGAATAATAATGTTGCAGTAAATATTAACAATAAGCTAACGATTAATGAAGTATTTAGCCCAGGACAGGTCGTTTTTTGTCTTCTGACAATGATTAATTTCTATACACAAGTCTAACGAAGGAAAAGAAGAAATATATCTAGTATTGATGGATGATTATAATGTCAGTACTTAATAATTTGATCATGGGAATAGTAATATCTTTTCCCATTGTTGTTGTCATCTCAACTCTACCTTCATTATATGAGACATTCGCTTATCATGGACAAGAAATTTCATTGGCATTAAATTCGTCAGACTTCACATCAGTTCCTACAAACAAAACAGCTCACCAAGTCAGAGTGTTTGTAAAATATACTGTTATTGACCCTTCAATAAATAGTCAAACTATTAATTCTGTTATGAAAGTCTATAGTCCTAATGGAACATTGCTTAAAACATCTTCGTCTCCAAGCGGATTTACTATCAATAATACTGGAATCCAACGCCATTCAACTACCTTAACGAATAGTATGATACAAAATATTACAGCAGTTATACAATTTACTGATGCATCAAAGATAATACCCCTGTCAAATCCACTACTTGTCAAACTTAACTTGACAAACTCTACAGCACTGACACAAGAAGAAAAGAAGGCTGCAATTGCTTCGTTACCACCTCCTGCAATTGCTTCGTTACCACCGCCGCCATCCTAAATACTGCTATTGAAAATACACTATTTGATAATCTGCACCATGATATCAAAATATGTTTGTTGTTAATAGATTAGACTAAAAATAGGCAAATTAAACTATGATAATAAGAATCTACCATAACTCAAGATGCAGGGTGCATCATTGTGTAATTTGTCATAATCACTTGTTTTCCTAATAATATTTGTCCATAATTATGTATTAAAAAGTACAAATGGAGTCTTATGCTTATGATAATGTATGTATTATTATAGATACAACTATAAGGTAATAGCTGGACGCTATTATTAAACTTTAAAAGGCAAGTTATTATTATTATTGAAGATGAATTTTTGTTGTTTATAGTTATTTTTTGTTATTTAAAATAACTGATCATTTTTTTTACATAAATATGTGTTAACATTTTACTAGGGAAGATTTTAAAGAAAGTTAGTAAATTGAAGTATTCTATGACGACAGGGGCAACGTTCTCGTGTAATGGTTATAAAATAAGATATCACGTAATTGGAATATCTACTAAAAACGAATCTAAGTATTGTCCGTACTACGATGGAGATTCCATAGAAACCTATAACATTATT
Source organism: Thermoproteota archaeon (assembly GCA_046733815.1). Taxonomy (GTDB): domain Archaea; phylum Thermoproteota; class Nitrososphaeria; order Nitrososphaerales; family Nitrososphaeraceae; genus JAJNBK01. Next base: position 3,035 of record JBKPPX010000292.1, read on the forward strand.
CTCTGTTAGTCTTTATTAGCCAGGCCTTTGAAAAATATGCATATATAATATTTTCAATTTAATTTAGAATGCATTATAAAATGAAAAGGGGTTTTGATGACGATGACGACAACTACTACTACTTTACAATAATTCTTCCAGTCATCCATGGATGGAAAATACATATGTAATCATAAGTTCCTGCTTTTTTAAATGTTGCAGTAAATGTAGTTATAGGTGGAATTCCTGGTGGTATTTGTCCTGCTGGAAGTAGCACACCTGAATTGATATACTTTTCCGTTCCATCTATTACATATAAAGCATTTGAATTCAAGTATGTAACATTATCAGTTGAATCAATTACAACTGGATAAAATCCTCTTGCATCTAAAGCAGCTATAACATTTGTTCCATTTGTACCATTACCATTAGGTATTACTACTGCTTCGCTATTAGCC
>JBKPPX010000293.1:0-2039 GCA_046733815.1 Thermoproteota archaeon
ATGGTATCATTACCATTTTCAGATACAGAATACTTTAAATTTAATCCTGATCCTACTCTAGCTGCAATCATTGCAACACTGGCCTTTCCATTTATAGTGTCTTTTATCTTGTTTTCTTCATTTGAACTTTCTGTCAGAAGTGGAAGAACAAAAGGTATGTTTGGTATACTCTCCATTACTGGTGCAATCTTTATTATCATTAACTTATCTACTGCCATCCTTCCAAATGAACATTTGATTCCAACTATTCCATTTTACATCCTAAATATTATTCCAATTGTAGCAGTGGATATAATATTGTCAAAGTTATCGATACCAAAGACAAAAATAGTTAATTATGTAGCAGGTGCCATACTTGGCTCAACGTTCCTTATGCTCTATTACCCTTTGATAACCCATACATACAATGAAGTTTTATTGAATCCACAAACAGTTTGGCCAAGCCTTACTAGTTCAATATATTTTAAAATGATTGATGCGATATATCCTTTAATCGTTATTCCAGCCATGGCAACAGGAATCTTGGGTACTATCATAAGCAGTAAGCTAATTCATCAACACAAGTAACATTAAAAATTAAAGGTGCTGCAAGATTATTTTTTCTTGATATATTAAAGAAAAATTGAATTAGAAAAGAAGAAGAAGAAGAACGGAAAAAGAAATGTTTTCTTATGTCCTTAGCAATAATTCTTAATTTATTCCTCTTTATTTCATTATTTAAGCTCTGTGTATATGCTTTCCTTACAGGTCAATTGTTAGGATTATCGTTTATCTCTAGGTAGTATGATAAAATGTAAGACATGATAAGAGGTTAATGCATCTAAAGATATTGATTTTCGACATATCCCTCATAATCATCCCTGGATCAGTTCAAAGGATTTTTTATGTAAGTGGAGGAGGAGAATAAAAGATAACACTAGACAATACCTTGAAAAAAGACTTAGAAAGGATACTAAAGAAGACCTTTTTAACACCTACAAATTATTGTAAAATACAACATATGCAAATTAAAAGGAATGCTAACGACATACAACAAAATATAGCTTGTGGAACTATTACCTGTATCTTAATATTATTACTAACTGTAGCTGTAGTATCTCCTTTATCTCCTTTATCTCCTTCCTCCCAAGCTCAAACAATCATTAATAATAGTGGAAACAATAATGTTAAAATAGCAACGTTCCAAGCAGATTCCAAACCATATGGTTTAACATATGAAGAATGGACTGCTAGATGGTGGCAATGGGCTTATTCTATACCCAAAGATGTTAACCCAGCCTATGATGACACAGGTAGATACTGTACTCAAGGTCAAAGTGGTCCTGTATGGTTTCTAACAGGTACATATGGACACCCTGTCGATCGTTATTGTACTATACCTTTTGGTAAAGCAATTCTCTTTCCTATCCTAAATTCAGAGTGCTCTTTTGCTGAATTCCCAAATCTTAAGACTGAAAAGGAGCTCCGTCAATGCAGCAACGAAATGGAAGATACAGTAAATTATCTAGAAGCAAAGGTCAATGGTATAGGTATTAAAGACTTGGGCAAATCTCGTGTACAATCACCATTATTTAATTTTACATTAGCAAAAAACAATATTCTTGAACTGCCTCCACAAACAACAACCCAAGCAGTATCCGATGGAAATTGGATTTTCTTAAAACCACTTGCTATTGGTAAACACGTGATCCATTTTAAAGGTGGGTTAAAAAGTATTAATGCTACGACTGCTGCAGAAACAAATAGCAGCAATTATGATTTTGCTGGTCCATATGGCTGGGACTATCCTGTTACATATCATTTGACAATAATACATGGTAATGGATATGATAATTAAAATATATTTTCATCGCTGTTGCAGCCAAGTATGTTTACTTGCATCATATACTTTATCTTTAAACTAACTACTAAAATAAGTAATTCTTCCTTTGCACAAGTTGCTTGTTCGGGTTTATTGGCACAAGATTCTTCATGTATGACCTCTTTTGTCAAAGCACTGATAATAATGGACTGTACTTCAAGATCTCTCGGTATGTCAT
>JBKPPX010000294.1:0-3831 GCA_046733815.1 Thermoproteota archaeon
GCGTGAATCCAGGACGTCTACAAGATATTGAAGACGATGAGGAAATAAGTAAAGAGGATGTGCTTAAGAACTTTGACAAAATTCTAGATAAATGTTGATTAACAGTTCCTTATTAAAACATACATATGTAGTTCACGAACGACCCGGCCCATTCCAATCTTGAAGGAGACAACGACGATTCTTCTTCGGATGGCGATGGAGACAATGGAGGAGATGGCGATGATAGAGGATAATAATAATGACTTTTAATAATGGCCCACACCTTATCATGTTTGTTCCAGATTGTTTAGAACAACAAAAAATACACAGATAATACAAAACTATCATTTTCATAAATTTTTCTAAACCTAAGCTATAATTTCTTTGACACCTTGGATTATACGCCTATTCTAAAATATTTAGGTAAATGTGGATAAGCCAGAAAGGTTATCAAAATACATTAGCTGTAATTTTGATTGTCTCATTGGCTAGTACCATCTTTCTCTTTTTCTCCTTCCTCATACAACAACCAGGTTATTCTACTATTATAAGCAACAACAACAATAACGGATCAACTACAACTTATAATAATAGTAATCCTGATGTTTCAAAAGAAGTTTTTGTAGTAGATTATGCCAATATACGTATACAAAAGTTTGATACTGACGGTAAATTCATAGCAAAATGGGGTAATGAAGGAGATGGTGAAGGACAGTTTAAGATACCCCATGGCATCGCAGTAGATTCTTCAGGTAGTAGTGTATACGTGACAGATATGACAGGTCTATCTATAAATAAATTTACTAGAAATGGTGAATTCATAACAAAGTGGGGTTCTAAAGGATCCGATAATGGCCAATTTCTTCACCTACATAGCATCGATATCGATTCTTCAGGTAATGTATACGTGACAGATATGCAAAATTTCAATATTCAAAAATTTACCTCAGATGGTAAATTCATTACTAGCTGGGGTATCAAAGGAGATGGTAATGGTAAGTTTATGGCTCCAGAGGGTATTGATGTTGATCCTTTTGGCAATATTTTCGTATCTGATACTACAAATAATAATATTCAAAAATTTACCTCAGATGGTAAATTCATTACTAGCTGGGGTATCAAAGGAGATCGTCAAGGACAATTAGATGGTCCAGCAGGTATTGATGTTGATTCCTCTGGTAATGTTTATGTTACTGATGATGGTAATAGTCGTATTCAAAAGTTTACTAATAATGAGGACTTTGTTACTATGTGGGGTTCTAAAGGATCAGGCAATGGACAATTAGATAGACCACATGACATAGCCGTAGATTCATCAGGAAATAATGTGTATGTAGTTGAACAGGGCAACTTTCGAATACAGAAATTTACATCAGATGGTAAATTCATAGCAAAATGGGGTAGTGAAGGTTCAGATGATAATCACTTTCAAGATCCACATAGTGTTGCTGTCTATTAACCTAATATAATATAATAATAACACAAATAATAGATAACGAATATACAAATTGTAATTATAATATCTACATAAATTAACTGAAGCAGAATAACGAATAGGTATGATAATTTATTATTATCTTAATCTTTGTCATTATCTTCTTCCTCTTCTTCTACTGCATCAGTTGTTGGAATTACATAGGCAGCTGGAAGAATCTTGTATATTGCTCCATGACCAAGTGAAACAACATAAAGATAACCATCAGGACCTAGTTCTAGATCAGTAATTCCGCCAAAACCTTCTGCAAATACTATATTTTCTACACCAGTATCTCTTGTCTCAGCGATTTTATCTGCTAGCAAGCCATCAAGAATTAGCTCTGTTCTAGCTTCATTCAAATCAAAATGATAAATTCTTCCGGTAACTACATCTGCCACAAACATATCATTTACATATTGAATTCCCAATTTATCTGAATTAAGAAACTTTACTGCAGTAGGGCCAAGAGTTTCGGTCCATTCAAATTCTGGATCGCTGTACTTTCCTTTTCCACCAAAGCTAACTAAATCATCTTCTGGATTAAATCCATCATCATCATCATCAGTAGAAGAAGACGATGGAAAACCTGAGATTTCTAACCATCCACTGTTAAATCCCGGTTCTACCAAATTAATCTCATCTCCATAACCTGGACCATTCTCTGTATCCCATATATTCCCAGTTACAGGATCAAAATCAAATCCAAAGCTATTTCGTATTCCATATGCATAGTATAGGTTTAGAGGAAAAGAATTACCAAGAATACCTTCACCACCACCACCACCACTAGCACCTATACGTACTACAGGTTGACCATCCTGAGTAATTCTAAGTATACCGCTAGTTCCATCAACAGGCTCTTCTCCAGATTCTTGATTCTGAGCTTGAGTTAGATGACCATCAACATCTCCAATTATTGTGTATAGATTATTTTCCGGACCTATTGTAACTACGCCTCCATTATGACGTGGTCCTGGTATAGCTGGTAAGTCTAGTAGGAGTTTAGAATTTACTAATTGATTATTTATCCATTCATATCTATAAAGACGATTACCTATAGGCTCAATATTAATACTACTAATAGTGCCATCAGTATCATCACCACCACTGCCACTTCCTCTACCTGCTTCAGTAAAATACAAGAAAACATAAGTAAGGCCATTTTCATGTTTTGATACAGCAATTCCACACATACATCTTTCAACTTCAGTTGCAACATTAACAGTAAGAACAGGAGCTGGTAATATGTTACCATTAACAATTCTCTGTACTGTACCTTTTTCTTTTTCCAAGACCAGAATATCGTCTGGACCCAAAAATGCCATAGAAGTAGGAAATTGAAGTCCTCCAGAAACTAATTGTACTCCTAAATTAGGATCCTTAATAGATGGTTTTTCTTCTCTTCCAATAGAAGCATTGACACCTTCTATTTCTTCTTGAGCATAAGCAATAATAATATCATTATATCCTATTGGCGGTATCAATAGCGAAACTAGAATGATGATTATAGATCGTGTAGTTACCCTAAAGACTGATAGCAATGCAAAAGGTAAGAGGAGCATTTACTATTACTATTACTATCTTTATAATATAGTTATATTGGCTATCTGACGATAATCAGCAGGATCTAAAGAGCCTCTAAGAATATCAGCACAATTTTCTATCATCATTGCTTTTTCCTACTTGACCTTCCATAATATATCATTATACAGTCGGTGCATGTAAATCCAATGAATTCTGGAATGATGTACCAGAAGTGTTTTACTAGAGGAGCATGATAATCTAGCAAAAGCTAGCAATAGGCCCACCAAATAGTCCTATTAGTATTAATATAATGATTATTCGCTCTATATTCTCAAGCTCAATGAATAATAGTACCTACAGAATAGAAGAGTCAGAAGGTTTTCATCACAGAAAAGACCATTTGTTGATTGATTTAATAACAGTATAAGATAATTAATGGCATTACGGATCAATCAAACAATCTTTCAACCTATTTAGAGCTTTGTAAGTTGCTTATAATGATGAAATATAATAGACATGAAAAGAGGATGAATTCTAATACATTTAGCAGAATAAGAACATGCAGAGTTATACAAATGAGAAATAGCAAACATATCATCAAATATCTTTCTCTCTGATCTATCAAGAGAGTTTCTAAATGACTTCCATTCATTTTCTTCTATTATACTGGCTTTTCAAAATGAAGGAATTGTTCTGCCCATAGAGAAATCATCTACATTATTAGATAGAGGCTAATAAAATACATGAAACACATATAGAAAAAGAAGGAAGAAAAATATATTATTATACAATTGACTATCTACAAATATATTAATTGAACATGCTACTGCAAGTATCATCTTATGCAAGAT
>JBKPPX010000295.1:0-1849 GCA_046733815.1 Thermoproteota archaeon
ACCTAATATTCATTAGATGGATATGATGTCTTCAAGTATGTGAACTTCGTTTATGGTCGTGGCATAACAGATCTTTTGCGGGAGATGCCTCTTTACATTACTCTACTCTCAAAATATGCTCGTATTAAATTATTTCATGCAGATACCCCTCTACGGTTCATTTGATGTAAACAATATCTGCAATCTCCACTGCACTCACTGCTACTGGTGGCTGAATCGAAAAGAAGAAGAAAAAGACCTTTCTGCAGAGCAATAGAGGCAAATAATCAAAGGTTCCTTCAAAAGACGGGAACACATCTTCTTTGTGACACTTGTAGGCGGAGAGCCTCTGCTACGACCTGACATCATTGAAGTGTTTTGCAAAGAGATGCCAAAGAGGGTATGCGTCGTGACAAACGGTACATTTCCTCTAAGAAGATATGACGGACTGTACTTTTACTGGGTCTCAATAGATGGAACAGAAAAGATACACGATAGCATTAGAGGAAAGGGTGCATATTCTAAAACTCGCATGAATGTACTTGATTATACAGCCGAACCTAGCCATAATGGCAAGCCAGCATGGAAGGACATTTGGTTATCAATGACTATCAACTCCATTAACTGCAACAGCATAGATGGGGTTGTTGAAGAGTGGAAAGACAAGGTGAACAAGTTAGGATCCAAATTCCATACACCTTTTGTCAAGGGCGACCCGTTGATGCTACCCTTCGGCAAGAGACGCGATGAGGTTGTCAACAAGCTCATTTCTCACTTCTTTCAAATCTACAAAGATTGGAAGGAAAGAAGGTGAATGTCATAGGATGGGAAAATGCGGACAGAGCCAAGAAAGTCATTCTGAATGCAATAGAATCTTATAAGAGTCAAAAACAGGAGCATTCATGATACTAACCGAGTTGTTCCTAGTTAGTCTTTAACCTCTCCTGAATTATATCCTTTATAGTGTCTATGAAGAATAGGGTTTTCTAGGACCAAGGCTGGAAGTACCATGGACAGGTGCAAGACTTTAAATCAAACACTAAGGGTATTTGCTTCAGTGAAAATTGGCCAGAGGGACTCAATTATCAATACATCTCATGCAAGCGAGACAGTCAAGCAAATAGATTAAAGGATGGCTATACATATTGTATTACGCATCGGAGAGAGAACTGATTTTTGCCCCTTCCTAAGAAAGTAAGGATAGACTTTATCTTGTCTAAAATAGATAAAGATGGAAATGAAATATCTGAGGAAGAGCGCAGAAAGGCAATGTTAGAAATCTCAGATAGGTATGGAGGTTCAACTGCGCTGGAGGCTAGCGAAGGACGCTATATCAACAAAGAAGGTGTTAAGAAAACAGAAAAGATTCTAAGCTTTTACGTAATAACTAGCAGACAACCTTCTACGCTTGAACGGGATCTGCCTAATTATAAGCTCGAGCTAGAAAGACGATTTAATCAAGAAAAAATCTTAATCACATATCATGATGTTACAGAAGTTAGCTAATCTTCATTGTGGTTCTCTGCAGTTAACTAGACTAATGTGGTGGTCTAGGACCAAAATAGGACAGCAATCAAGGAATTGCATATCATGATTTTGCCCTAAAGTAAGCCATTGTTCCGGAGCCGGTATTGATATATCTTAATTCGATCTTTTCTGCATATGCCAAGATGAGCACTGCACTACGGAAAGCAATAGTGTCGCCTGGCCATGCGATGTGACCCAGGTATAGGTGTTCTATGATCTCTTCTTCTGTGAACGCCTTATCTTTGTTTGATTCAAGAAATTTTTGAATTTTGCTTATAATTGGTTCGTCGCTACGGCCCTTATCAAAATCATCTTTGTTGATAGACATATGCTCTGATGAAGG
>JBKPPX010000296.1:0-26531 GCA_046733815.1 Thermoproteota archaeon
AGATGTGTATAAGAGACAGCAATAAAATCGTCCTTAAGCAGTTAAAGATGTACTTCGATGGAGATCCAGGATATTCATAGTAGAGCGCTTGCCGAGACAATCTTCAAACGTAGTATATTTTATAGCCTGTACGAACGACGACTTGAATCAGAAATTGTAAGAAATTCACTTCCTAATCACATTGCGATCATCCTAGACGGAAATAGAAGATGGGCAAGATACCATTTTGTTGGTTTGAAAAATGGTCATTTAATAGGTGCAGACAAGGCAGAGGAGCTTTTGAATTGGATCCATGATCTAGGAATTAAGATAACAACTCTGTATGTATTGTCAAATGAAAATTTAGAGAGAAGAGGAGAAGAAATCGATACTATTTATAAATTGCTACAAATTAAATTAGAAAAATTATACAATGATTCTCGGATCCATAGAAGGCAGATGAAGATAAAGGCAATAGGAAATATTAAAATATTGCCAAAGGAACTGCAAGAAATTCTGAGCAAGTTAGAACGTGAGACTGCAAATTACAATAACATGTTTTTGAATATAGCCATCGCCTACGGAGGACAGAAAGAGCTTGTTGATGCTATAAAAAAAATTGCAACGATGGCAAAAGCTGGCGATATACATGTGGATGATATAGATGAAACTCTAATTGAATCCTGTTTATATACATCACATTTGCCTCAGCCAGAACCCGATTTGATATTGAGAACATCAGGTGAAAAGCGTCTTAGTGGGTTTCTAATATGGCAGAGCGCGTATAGTGAATTAGTATTCATGGATGTGTTTTGGCCTGAATTTCGTAAAATTGATCTCATGAGAGCAATCAGGACTTATCAACGTAGAATAAGGCGATTTGGAAAATGATATTTTGATGCCGTTACACGTGCTTCGTATCATTTATTAATTACAAAACAGAGAGAAATGAAGTATAGAATATGCCTGAGCATGGCGATTATAATGAAGAATTACTCAGATGGTATTGTAGCTACTGGATAACAGCGGAAGAATGGGAAGATATTCATGATTACGCACCTTCGTCTTTTTTGGACCTGGCTACTGATAAAAAGACTAGTGATGATCATAAACGAACAAAAACACAGAGACAACAGGAATTAACACAAAGCAGCAAAAACTAACAATTCGTAATAAGTCGAAAGGAGTTAGATAAAACTAGTGAATATGAAAGGACCGGCAAAAGAACGCTCGGCTGGGGCAGTAGTATTTAATTTGGATAGCACAATAGGCGAAATAGAGTACTTATTATTAAATTATACAGCCGGTCATTGGGATTTTCCAAAAGGTAATATAGAAGTTGGAGAGGATGAAATTCAGACAGCACGTCGAGAAATACGTGAAGAGACCGGAATAGACGACATTGAGTTCTTCAAAGATTTTAAGAACAAAATACAATACTATTATAGGCATGATCAAAGACTAATTCAAAAAGAAGTTATCTTCTTTATAGCGAGAACAAACATCAAACAAGTTAGATTATCACATGAGCATAATGCATATTCATGGGGAGTATATGACAAGGCATTGGCTTTGCTCACTTATAAGAATGCGAAAAAAGTTCTTATTGAGGTGCAAGGCTTTTTAGAAAAAAATTCTCTATGATACTACACATTAGTAGAGATCTGCTGCTTTATCTTTCTAACTACCTGTAAAGGATCTTTGGATTCAATTATAGACCGACCTATAATAAAAAAACTTGTACCATTTTTAGCGGCCTTTGCTATTTCGCCGCCTTGCTTACCTATTCCTGGTGAATAGATTGGTATTCTCGTAAGACCGGATAATTCCTTGAGGATTTTATATTGTGTGGCGCCAATTATAATGCCGTCGACATGAGATTTAGATGCATAATCAAAAAATAGCTTGTACATCTGACTGACGTTCTGACTAGCAGTCACCTGTTTTTTATCAATTACATTTACGCCGAATCCTTGTTCTGCTCCTGGATGACTCATATAGACTAATGCAATAATTCCAAAGTTAATCTTATGAGCTAGTTTTGAAGCAAGTCGCAATTCATCATTTCCCATAAATGGATTTACTATTACAGCATCAAATTTCATGATCGATAGATATTCTATAGCGATCTCATTTGTGCTTCTGATATCATTTAATTTTAAATCTGCAATAGATACTAAACCGTAGCGATGGGCTAGTCTATTTATCTCAGTTAATTCAGAAAAAGAAAGAGGCAATATAAGATGAAAATTCATTTTAATTGCACAGATATGATGCTGCAAGAGGCTGATCATAGATTTAACAAAATTTTTTAAATCCTTTCGTGGAGTGGCATCAAGAGCTAAAATGATGTGGCTCTTTTTTCTTTTTGAACTATTAATGATTCTCTGACGATATGAATTCGATTTATTCGTTTATTCCCACCAGCGGATGTGCATTCGCTAATCTAATCAATTTGAGATAAATATATCCATGCTCATCTAACCTGCCACAAAAAGATGGTTGTTCGATTTTCTGGCTAGAATATCGTAAAAAATGATCTTTAGGTTCTTCATTGAGAATTACATAGTAAAAGTAAGATTTAGTTTCAGATTCATTCAAACTCATCGTAGCTCCTACAATAAGCCTTGAATTGCTATGATTAACGGTGCTCCCATTACGGTTATGGTCTTTGAAAAGAAACAAAGGTAAAGGTGGCTCGTCATATATTGTTTTATAAGCAGCAACTTTTGCAAGACTAGAGAGGTCCTTTAACCTTATCGCCAAATAGCCTGATTTTTTTTGCACACGAGCTATTTTTGCCAAAGCAGGAGGAAATTTGTCTATATTTATAATCGGAGAATAAACAAAAGAAGGATTGACAATAGAGTCCACTACCATAACTTCTTCGATTCCTCCAATGATTCTATATGCAAGATATTGTCCGTCTCGATGTTGTGGGCTATGTACAAAATAAATTACTGGCCTACCATCGATGAAATCAGTCTGAACTGCAAATATATATTCGTTATTCATTAACAATGAGAAAGCTGGTAAAGGAGCACGTTCTAGTGCACATACTAGTCTGCCGAAATCTTTCATATCAGATAATTCTACATAACAGGGATATTTCAGTCGCAATTTATATAACTATTCATTAAATGAATACTATTAAAATCATCCGCAGGGATTGGGACTAAAATTATTACTTGGGAAAAGCAAACAATAGATGAGATGAATGACTCGGACATAAAAAATAAAATTAGACACTTGCTAAATCTTGCAATTATAAATCTTGATAGCTGCTCTTCAGCTGGCAATGATAGCTCTATGCTATTATGGCGCGCTTATGTTAATATTGAATATGCCATTTTGATTTTGAAATTAACTTATAACAATAATAACAGTAAGAATGAAATTCAGCCACAATCTATGGCAAACAACAGAAATTCCAAAGATGCAATTGTGACAAAGAGTATGATGAATTCCCAAGATAAAAATGATTTAATTAAAAGACTTAAATTTATTCTTCAGCATCTGAATTTTCAAGATAAAAAATTGTTACTAAGGCAACTGAGATTACACAGAAACCTTATAAAAAATTGGTTGCAAAAAAAAGAGTATCAATAGTATGATAGTGTAATATCATGGGCCCTGATCCAAAATCTGAGTGCTCTCTCAGTGTTCTGCCCGACGATCAATTGTATTGTTCAATTCAGCACCTGTTCCTATTAATACAACTTTTACTCCTGTCTCGGCTTCTATATTTTGAATAAATTCTTTCGCTTCATATGACAACTTGTTAAATTCCCTTATACTTCCATCTTCCGGGAAAATGACATCGAGCTTAGTAACGGCCAGTTGTGTAGCACTATTCAATCTTATGGCTTTCTTTGCTAGGTTCATATCAAACGGTGATGCTCTTCTCTCTCTGCCTGTAACGCTTCCATATTCAAGCCACCCCCTTTTCTTTGCCTCCTCGCGACTAACCTCATTTTGCAACGGACCGCCTCCAACACGTGTGACATAAGATTTGAATACAACAAGTACTTCATCTATCTTTTTCGGACCGATACCAACATCCGAACATATTCCTGAAGCAGTCACATCCTTAGAGGTTACATATGGATATTCACCATAATAGAGAGATAGGAAGGTACCTTGAGTACCCTCCACAATCACATTTTCTTTGTTGTCCAAGGCGTAATTAACAGAGGCGCTTACATCTTCAAGATATAAAGACAGCTCATTAATATCTCGAGCAAGGCTTAGGAGTCGAGAAGCACGATCGGCGTTTGCGGGGCCTGTTCCACTTCCTGTCGTACCTATAAAGGCTTTAAAGTGGTTCTGTACAGTATCTTTTTCTATGTGTTTTTGATCAATTATTCCGCACTGGGCGTCAATAAAGGTCCTATCGCCTGCATTGAATATTTCTATTTCTTTTAGTAATATATCAGGATTAATCAGAACGCCCGCACCTATCAACAATCGCGTCGAGAGGTTTATTGCTGCACTAGGCAACATTCTAACTTTGTAAATTTTACCTTCGTGAACGAATGTATGGCCTGCGTTAGGCCCTACTCCGCCTCTAACAGCAATTGAATAGTTATCTTTTTTGGCAAGATATGCTATTATTTTTCCCTTACCTTCATCGCCATAGAATCCTCCAACTGTTACAATAGATGGCATATAAAATCGGTTCAAAGAAGTGGCTATTTAATCCTAATTTTGTTATACAACGTTTGATGTCTTGTTTTAAGCTTTTATAATGAAATATAGAGAGTATATCTCTGTGTCAGTCGATCAAAAAGCTTCTGTTGACATTCTGCAGATTGTGGCGAACCTTCCGGAGTTCTTAAGAAAGCCGATAATAACAAAAAAGCTCAACGAATTCTATTCGCTAGACGAACCGAGCAAGTTTGAAACAATATCTATGATCCTAAGAGGTAGCTCTTCAATTGAATCAAATAAGTTATATCCATTGATAAAAACCTGGCTAGAGATTTTAACAGAATTAGAAAGTAATCAAGTAACTGAAATATTTAGAGTCTATTGTGAAGTTTTGCTCATTAATAATATTTGTTTAGAGAAATTGAATATTAGGCCTCTCGTTGATGCCTACCTAAAGCTTGAAAACAAGAACAAGAAGAAATTGTCGGACTGTTTGAAAGAAGTAATTTTCTTATTTCCCAATAGGACAGAAATTACTAAGGCAATCCCACAATTGATCTTAGAACAGCTCAAAATTGTATAGATTTATCTAAGGTTGAGGCCTTTTCTCAGGATTCTTTTGTAGCTCACCTTCTCCTTTTTCTAGTCCAAAGAAAACCTTTTCATATTTTCGGAGGAGTTTTCTATGTTCTGGTAACGACATATCTAGTCTCATTTCATTCATAACCATTACTGCCTGAGTTGTCCACTCTTTCCAACAATCGGCACAAGAAGGATATTTTTCAGCAGATGGATCATCGACAGTCTTTTCATCAAATGCTTTACCACACTTTAGACAGCTTTTTGTCATCTCAGAATTATATTTGAAGCGGTCGTTATTTTATTCTTTATTCTTCACGCCGTAGGATACTAAGAGGACTTTTGATATGTTTTTAGAATTATATTACTTTCTTTCTTTCTTTCCCTTCGTACTCTTTTCTCTCAATTTCATCAAGCTAATGCCAATATTGTATGTATATCTAAAGGAATAAGAAAAGATCATCGCAATACAGTGTTTTGCAGTCAACTATAATATCAGCTGAATCGCTGGTTATAGATACTGTATTCATTGCTGAAGTTTAGAAGATTCGCTATCAATCTCTAATTATATACAATATTCAGATCAATTGCTTTACGAAGAAATGAAACATTTTGGTAAAAAGATCATCTTTATTTATGGATTGAACGCATAAATTAAAGAAGGTCAAAAAGAGGACATGAAGTTTGTTCTAAATCAATAAACTAATATTCATCTTCTCAATGGTGCTTAATTTTTGCCAGTTATGTATATGGCTAGTAAAATAAAAAAAGTGGAGTGATTACGGTTCTTGATTATCCTGTTGTATTTTGGGCTTGTTGTTCAACCATTGTTGCTGGTGCGCCGCTTTCCGTCATCGTTGCTGATTGTGTTCCAGTTTGATTGCCTGTCATTAATGGTTGCACCGTTGCCAATGTTGAATTACTGGCCACTACACTTGAGCTGCCTTTCGGAGCTACTGCTGTGCCTGGTGGTTGGTCTGTTAGAGTTGAGTTGTTTGCAGCAACCACTGCAAGTGCACCACCCTTGTATACATCCTTCATAGCATGGTCAACACCTACATAGACGCCCTCTTCTGGAAATGTGGTTTCAATTACAGAACCTGAGCCTGCCGGGATCCACCATGTTTCATCATTTAGCAATGTAGTGCCATATCTGTTCTTGATAAAGCCATCGCGTACTGCGTCAAGCATACCGGAGATGAAATGGAATGCTACTCCGTCACTGGGGCCATAGTCTAGAACATACCATCTTGTCAATTCACCTGGTTTGACCTTGAAGGGTTGGGCATCAGGATTAAGGACAACTTTGACTTCTTCACCGATGGAGGGTACATATTTGTGAGCCATACCATTAGTCAGAACGAGAGTTGCATTGCCGTTGAGGAATTTTTGCAAATCAAATGACCCTGCTTTAGAAGCGTCGGCTACATCACTATAGATTTCACCAAATGCCAAATAGAACTCTTTTGCTGGTTTTTCATTCTGAGGATGTACTACAATTCCGCCGGCCATACCATTTGCAATATGTTCCCATACACCAAATAATCCGTCAGCACCGCAGTGATACAAGAAGAAACCTGGAGTATTAGCATGTAACGTATATGTCTTTGATTCGCCTGGTTTTACATTACCTGATACCACGTTACTTGGGCCAATTCCTGCATGGAAGTCCATACTATGGATGACTTTACCATCATTTCTGATTGTAATTTCCAGTGTGTCACCTTGATCAACTGCAACTACCGGACCTGGGATTGTACCATTCCAGACCATCGCATTGTATCTAACCCCGCCCGGATGAAGGGCGTTATCAGGAGCCACTTGGACTTCTTTTTCACTTCCGATTAATAGAACTTTTTTTGTAACACCTGTAGATTGTACTTGCGCTGCTGCGCCTGGAATTCCTCCCGAATTAAAAGGAGCAAAAATGAATCCTGCTATCAGAACACCCGCAATTATACCTGCGATAACGACGTTGTTCATTGACGCGAGGTAAGTTTATTCCCTATTAAAACCTAACCTTTTAAATCATAAACTACTCATAATAAACTATCATAGAGAGATTACTTAATACTAGACAATTATTGCTGTAACAAAATAATGTTAAGAGTGATGTTTGTTTAATTGGTGCATTAATAATAGCAACTATTTTTTAGTGGGTGAGGCCTATATATTATAAATTACTTGAGGCTCTTCCAAAAGAAAAAAACCATATACTGTTCTAACTGTAATAAGGAGCTCAAATATAAATATAAACCGGCCAAAGAATGGAATATAGAAGGTTATTTATGTGGAGACTGTCATATCGACAAAACAAAGGAATTTATCGCTAGAAAGCAACAATATGAAGAAACTCCCGACAACTGTGTAATATGTGAAAAAGAACTTAAATCTGAATCAGAAAAAAAGAAACCTCGATGGCAATGGAATATGGATTCAGGAAGGTTATTGTGTACTGATTGTTTTAAGAAGAAAGAATTGAGTTATGAAGAAAGGCAGAATTTTTGTTCTATGTGCAACAAAAAAATAGGATTCATACGTTATAATCCCAAACCCAAGTGGAAAATAGATGGACAACTATGCAAAAATTGTTGGGATAACAGAAATAAAAAGGCGGTGCAATAACAGGTTTGTTTAAGAGACATATCTGTGAAAGGTGTGGAAGGAAGTTTAGGAAGATGGAGGAAATAATGCAGCACACACAACTTATACATGGTAATCCTTTATATGACTGTAAGAAGTGCAATTTGAGCTTTGAGGGAATGGAACAAATGCGTGATCACATTAAGAGATTCCACTCCTACAATAAAATCGTAGAACAGAGAAATAATAAAAAAAGTAATAATGATTAACTAATTATTTAGGATACTTAGAACTCGGTGAAGTGTTGTATTTAATTGGGGCAGTATTATGCTATGCTATTACAATTAGAAGTTCTGAACTAATCGACACCCTGTAGATAATATTTCAAGTACTATATTAGACGTTTATATGATCACAACGATAAACACCATTTTTACTACAAGAACATTCAATGATATTCCAGTAATAAACCCCTGTAGACATAATTGTGATTTGATAAAGGCATTTTTAACACAAAATTACGCAAATAGATATGTGGAACTTGAATAATATAACTATTATTATTGCACATCCTCTAGTTACATGCATCTTCTATAATTGTAGGATAAAAGAGAGAAAACATATCTGTATGTGACGATACTTTTCTTGTAGAAACTAATTGTTTTAATCTAGCCAATATACGATCGAAAGTATTGAAAATATCTTTAATTGTTTTGTACTTCTTTTATATTGGGAATTGTGCTTTTTCATGCTTGAACAGTATAATTTTATTTGTATATTGAATATGAGTTAAAGAAGATTCCACAATATTTAATAAAAACAAACTTTATTTTCTCATCAGGTATTTTGTGTTATGAAGAAAATCGAGGCCGTAATTCCGCATGCTAGACTTGGAAGTGCATTTGCAGCCATGGAAGAACTTAAACTAGGCGGTCTGACATATTATGAGTCAAAGGGCAGAGGACAAATTCCTAGACCTGAAATGCATTCAGGAAGAGGCACTTCGACGTATAGACCAGAGTTTAATGTAAATGCGACGGTGGTAATAATAGTTAAGGATTCTATGGTAGATAAGGTTGTAGAAAAGATTCTTAGCAGTACAAGTACAGGTCTTGCAGGAGAGGGCAAGATTTTTGTATCGGATGTCGACGACGCAGTAGATATAGGATCAAAACAACGGGGAGAATCCGCTGTTTAAAGGCGTTAGATGAATTGAATCGAAGAGTATTTTATTAATCTGTCTTTAGTATATCGTCAATAACTTGAGCGGCATTGAGCATACCTTTGGTTTTTGCATAATTTTCTATAAACTTCAATTGCTCTTGTGAGAAACATACGGGCATTGTTTTTTCACTATTATCACTCATATGGTTTGGAACACTTTCCAAGATTATAATTGTTCCTATTTCTGAGCAATATATATGCAAAAAGTAGGCAGAGGATAATGACTTTTACTAACTTAGAATTCTAGGTTATAAAAAGCTTAAGCTTTGACTCTTGCAATTTTTATTCTTTCCATAACCTTCCAATACTCTACCTCTCCTCCTTGCCTGATCTTGTCTCGGATTTCATCCTCGACTGAAGAGGTTTCAAAGACTTCGAATGTCTCAAGATCCATAATTTGAAGCGTCTGGTCAGAAACCGAAATTATTTGACCATTTCGTTTATCTATTAGAGGTACTTCTACATTCGCCGATACAGGAGATACAAGACTATGTCTTGATCCATCGAAAACTCCTATTGCTGCTACTCTTGCTTTTGCTGAACCGTGCTTTCCGGGTTTGCTATGGTCATATGAAACTATCCTGCAAGGCTCGCCATCTATCATAATATAAGAACCAACTTTAAGGCTGCCAAGATCCATTGGCCTGCTCAATATTTATCAGATTTTTAGGACTTATATTCATATTTAGGTATATCTATTGCCACTAAAATAATTATAAGGATAGGATGTGCTAATAATTATTGTTTCTCGTATTGAACTCAGGTGAACAACTCACAATAAAATTTAAACCTTAGATTCGGATTTAACAAATTTAAATCGTAAATCTGTCTACTTTCGTATTTTAGCTTTACAAGGATTCGGATACAGCGCTACTTTGTAGGACTAACTCACAAGACTGATTAATAATTGGAATGTACTAACCATGCATTCCAAAGTATAATGAATATGATATAGTAATAAAGCTAGAAGTAATTGATCGTTACTAAGGTTAAAATATCCTATACATATTGATATTGATATAATACACAGGTAGACAGGATAGAGATATTTGAGTCTATTTTTGCGAGAATAGATTTTAACTGTCTTCGCGAACTATCTGAGGTGAGATTGCTTTGAATATAGCATAGATATGGTCGCCCATTTCGATACCGAGATCATTTCGAGCTTTTTCTGTAATCCTTGCTCTCAAGTGTAAATAGTCCGTCTGAAGGTATACATCTGTTAGACTAACTTGTCGTACCAATTTAATTACTTGAGCTCTTATAACATTGCGTGCGCTTGTTTTAACCGCATCTTTTGAGAGAAGTATATCCTCCGGTCTTAACAAAAGTCCAATTCTAGATCCAGCAGTATAATCACCTAATGTCTCAACAAAGTGTGAGCCTACTTCAATAATTGTAATACCACCTTTAGATTCTATTACTTTTCCTTCTATGTAATTGGCTCCTACAAATGTCTCTGATATAAAATGAGAAGAATGTGATGAGAGGATTGCTTCTAACTTGCCTTTGTTCTCTATTTTACCGTGGCTTAATACCACTACTGAATCGGCAAGAGAATAGACCTCGTCCTCTAAGTGAGTTACATATATCACCGGAACACCATATCTCCTGAGGACATGCCTAAACTCTATTCTCAATTTTCTCCTTGTAGGAGGATCTAGATGAGCCAAAGGCTCATCCATCAATATGATCTTGGGCTGTATTGCAAGCATTCTTACCAATGAAACCTTTTGCATTTCACCTCCGCTAAGTCCTTGAATCTTCCTATCGCAAAGGTGAGAAATCTCCATCTCGTCCAAGAGTTTTTTTATATAGAGCTTTTTTGCTTGCTCATCCCTTTTTTTGAGTCCGAAGATAATGTTCTCATAAACATTAAGATGCGGAAAGAGAAAAGGTGTCTGAAAAGAATATCCAACTCTTCTAGACTCTATAGCCAGACGCGTTATCTCTGAGCCGTCTAGTATAACAGATCCATTGTCCGGTCTTATGATTCCAGAAATGAGATTGAGAACCGTTGTTTTTCCACTTCCCGTTAACCCGACGATCACTAAGATTTCATCTTTGACCTTCAAATCTAAAGGTCCAAGGGTGAATCGTGGAAATCTTTTAGTCAGTCCGATGAGTTCTAACTCCAATCAGGTCACCAGAATGGTTTCAAATCTTCTTCTCTTCTCCTCAGAGTATAAAAAATAACTAATGCAATTATGGATAGAACAATAACTAACAAAATGGCAGGAAGAGCGTTTGAAAGCCCTCCGACTGCATTGTCTTCAAAGACCTGAATCGAAATAGTATGGGGGTTATAAGCCATCATCATAGTTGCTCCTAGCTCTCCCACAGACCTCACCCAAGCCATAATGAATCCTACAAGAATCCCTGTCTTAGCCAGGGGAAGCGTAACATGAAGGAATGTCTCCAGCCTATTCTTTCCTAGGATCCTCGCTACCTTTTCATATGACTCATCAACAGATTCGAATGATGCTTGACTTGGAAGAATCATGAAAGGAGAAGCAACATAGGTTTGTGCGATTATAATTCCAAGTATGGACTGAGTGAACTCCAGCGGAAAAGCTTTTCCTAATATTGAGTGAGGACCGAATACTCCTAAAAGTAGTGCTCCACTTGCAAGTGGAGGGAGAACGAGTGGGACGATGATTATTAGTCTTACCAGAAATTTACCCTTAAAATTAGTTCTCGCTAATGAGTATGCTAATGGTATTCCAAAAATTGCTATAAGAAGAGTTGAAATTGTTGCAGTGACCAAGCTAAGTAGAAAGGCGTTAGCCACTTCGGTTCTTAGCATGGATTCTAGAAACGTTGTAGGCTTCAGTAAAGTGAAGATATTGACAATAGGATATGATACATAAGCAACCATAGCTCCTGCCAATACTAAAAGTATCATGTCGAACCGGCTACGCTTTGATCTGCCAGAAGGATTATTTGTCAGAGTTGTATCCTTCACTTCTGATCTCCAGCAACAACAGATTTAATGACAAGAGGGATTTTTTCAAAATCTTCCTCTATACTAGCTTTGATCGGATTTAATCCATCGTTTTTAAGTAGACGTTGTCCTTCCTCAGACAGTAGCAATTTAACAAAAGTTATAGATCCATCAATGTTTCTGCTTGTCTTCGATATCGTATAAGAGAATAAGACTGGCTCCCCAAAGATTGTCTGACCGCTCAGAAGGCTGTAGAAGGCTTGTCTATAAAAGTTGGAGAATGTGGCATTGCTAAGGTTTATTTCTTGTGGCAGCGTTATATAAAGAAGTCCTCGTGAAACAGCTTTATGTTTATAAGAAGCAGCGGCATCTATCTGACCTGACTCCAATGCGGTCTTGAGTGCCTCTTGCGGGAAGACCTGATCGGGATTCCTGTCGTCATCCAGAATTCTTTCTTTAATATTCTGATTACTGTAATATAGGTTAGCGAGCTTGGTAGTTATGATCGTGTAGTATCCCATTGGATCCAGCTCCGGATCATTTCTTCCAAATCTAAAGCGACCATTAGAGAGAACTTCGTACCACGGAAGCTGACCATTCCTAGCTTTTTCTAAATTATTAAAGAAGGCGCTATTAGGCGTGTAAGCGATAACTATCTCAGCTAAAGCAAACTTCACTAGCCATTGAGCCAGAGCAGAATTGTGATGAATTAACTTCAGAATAGGGATCGTCCCTATACTTATGAATACATCCGGCCTTCGTTGTTCGTCTATTATCATATTTGCTATTTGTAACGAACCCCTACCTTCACCAAGGTAGCCGTAACCAGTGTCTTTTTGGAACGCTGGACCCAGCACGCTCTCAAATGTCTTTACTAGAGAGCCAGCATACATTACGAAAACCTTTCTCCGATTGAGTTCATGTAGGTCAGCTTCAACTAGGAACCATGTACTAATAGCTAAGGATATTGCAGGTACTGTCAATAGTACAATAGCAGACTGTTTCTTGAGCCGAATCAATATTGGTGTAACCTCTGCTATTTTTAAATAGTGCTAACATGTCATATTACCTGCCTGAGCACTGCACCGTCTTGAACTATGATGTTTGCAATATCTCTCTTATCGATGATATCAAAGATGCTTACCACGCTACCAGTCATTTTTAAGAGCAATATTTATCAGCTTTTATTTTAATATTCAATGCAGTTTTCCTACCGCTTTGATCTGAAATATTACCTAGCTGAAGTATAAGACAGGCAAGAAATATCGAATACATATTTGCAATGCTAATTACTTTAATTTTTCTAATATAGAAAAGCTCATCAGATTATTTAGAGAAATTCCCTTTCTAGCCACGTCCCGTCTGGTTCTTTCACAATATTTTTTGTCGCTCTGGTGTGTTTTTTGTCCTTCTATTTCAAGCACTATAACATTCTTTGAGTAAGGAAAAGTAAACTTTAATTGCTCTGTTGTTAAAATTCGAATATTTGCTAAACTTGCTCTTTGTACGCGCTCGCTTTTAATTATTACGTCTGCAACATCTGATATCTCCATTCCACTGTAACTGTATTTCGTAAAATATATCGAAATATAGTTCAGCTTTTTGCCGCAACGCTCAAATAAAGCACTATCTAGTGTGAAAATGAAAGATAAGCTATCCGTATTTTGCTTTCTAATGTCTTCTAAAACAATCTGCATATTTGTAAACGATGCAAGGATATAATGATATGCCCTCTTTGGAAAATATGGAATAGTTTCATCAGAGAATGTTGCTGTGACAAAATAAATTTCAAAAATATTGCTATTTTCTCTCCACTGATCTATTAAGGAGCCGTATCTTTTTTCATGTGGTGTACACACATATCCCAGCACGGCTCCGACCGCCGCAGCCAACCCGATTTCCTTTGTTTTGCTAACGTATATATATTATGAATCGACTGAAAATTTTTTTGAAACATTTTAGTGGTAATGATGATTATCTTGAGCATGTGTCGAAGTTAGTTTTTAATTTGCCACGATTGCCAACTGTTATGCATGATTTATTATAACAAGTTGTATATCACATTATCGATCAAGCAGATCAGAACAAGTGCTGCATATTAGAACATACATGTAAGTAAAATCAACTAACATTGAAAGCCACAAGAATTCCGGTTCATTTGGCAGAATGATAATTATACCTGGATTTTAATTTTTTTATGATCACAATAATTTCAAGTTAAGCTAATACTTCTTTTCTTTCTATCAGAGATAATACCAAGTGTAGGTAGGCTTCACCGCTTTTCATGATCATAACATGAAAAGAAGATGTAAAGTAAAAGATAAGGATTTTTATCCACATTTTCTTTCGGACGTGTATAAATCATGTATTTACTTTTTCGTGGAGAATTTAGACTATAGACTATCTCTAATATTTCTTCAGATTAGAAGATGTTCATAAGCATTATGCGGACGGTATTTGAATAAGAAATTACAGCCGCACTTTATAATCAAATGCTTTTGTACTATCGGCTGTATGCCACTTTGCCGATCCCGCTTCTTTTATTTTAAATTTGTAATAGGGAAGTGTTGCGTAGCAAATCATAACACACAAACCCCCGATCGGATCATGAATATAATTGCGCACTGCTTCAATAAGAGCAATTTTTAAAGGAAGATTAATCTTGAATTTGGAATAATAAGCATGAATCTGCTTGTGGCCAAGAGCTGCCCTAATAACCTGTGAAGCAAAGTCAAGTAGCTTGTTCGCAGGTAGAAAATAAATTAATGCACTATCATTATAAACGATGTTTAAGCCAAATTCAAGGATCTTACACTGAAGGTATAGATCTATAGCGATTACGTTCTTCGGAATAATTATTTTTTTCGCAACTTCCGAAGTCACTGAAAGTGCTCTTCCCATGACAGTATATTGTGATATACCGTGTTTCCTAACTGAACGAATCCAATATGCTATGAATGAAGATGCCTTCCCAGATATACCCTTAACTTGAGTAGGTTGAGGATTAGAGGCGCAAAGACCTATTCCATTTTTTAGACAGGAGACAAGTTGTGCTGTGGTATATTTATCGATAACAATATCAGCATCATATAATACAATGACATCTCCAGTCGATGCATGAAAGATCTCATTCCAAGCTGCTGCAGCTCCTCTTCTTTTATCGTGATGCATCAAATTGATTGTAATGTGCGAATTTTTCTTGGCAAAGTTTTGGACGAGTTCTGGTGTACTATCAGTCGAATCATCTGATATTATAATCTCTGCAATTAAATAGTCTTTTGAAGGTCGAGCAACCAGAGAATCTAAAAGGCTGATTATATTCCGTTCCTCGTTGTATGAAGGTATACCAATTGTTACGCTCTTCATGCGTTAGATCAAGGATTTCATTCTGTACATATGTATTTTATGTCTTAGCATAATCAATGAACTAATGACATATCTTTTTAATTGACTGATAGTCGTGTTTTCAGATATCTTTAGTAATTTGTTTTGTATGAATGTATGTAGGCCAAAGGTTTTAGCAAATAAGTTAAAGTCAGTAGCTGTCCATCTTCTGTTTCAAAACACTCTATAAGCAAGACCATGAAAACATGTCTCTTGACGGCAACACCGAATAAGCGTTATTGTTTCTGTAGAAATATCGTCAATAGCAAGATTAGTAGTCTCTCAATTCAGAGGATGCCAAATGAGTCTCATTTTCAGAGCCTTATAAGACGTTCTTTGTTTATCGGCCTGATCATAGACAAATTACAGAGCATTTTACAGTGTGGAATAAAAGTGTATAGCGACCATTCTTTTCATATACCGTTTGTAATATACTATTGTAATTAATCCATTGACTTTTCGAAAGTATTTTTAATGATATATCAAAAAAGATATCTTACATTCTTTATAATTGATATAACAAGATATATAGAACAAACAAACGATTAATGAACCAGAAAACCAATTGGATCCTAAATTTTAAGGTAGTGTCCGTTGGCAAAATAGCAGGTTAAAAATTTGAAATATTGTATTTTAATACAGTACGACACGCGCTAAGCATTCATATTCCTGCAAAGATATAATAGCCGATATCTGTGCAGACATATAGCGTCGATCCTGATACCATTTATCATAGAGCTTGTAGTGAAGTAAGATTACTTAAGAAGGACATGATTTTTCCCATTTTTATTCAGGAGCATGGAACAAAGCTTCAGCACGTCAATATGATGCCTGGTACGACAACAATGCCTTTATCGGAAACCATCAACCAAGTACAGAAGGTGTTGGATGCTGGAATTTCATCAATAATTATTTTTGGTATTCCTACTAAGCGCGACCATACTGGTTGTCATGCTTCAGATAAAAATGGAATAGTACAGCGAGCATTGCAACTAATCAAGAACAAATTTGGAAACTTAATCAATGTGACTACTGATGTATGTCTATGCCAGTATAATTTCTCTGGTCATTGCGGTGTTTTGTTTGATAATGGTAAAATAGACAACGACTCTACATTACGACTTCTCTCTGAGATCGCTCTGAGTCACGCACAGGCAGGAGCCGATATAGTTGCACCCTCTTCAATGATGGATGGTCAAGTGCTTTCAATAAGAAAATCACTTGATAAATACGGTTTTACAAAGACTAGAATTTTATCTTTTTCAGCGAAATTTCATTCATCACTTTACGGACCTTTCCGATCTGCCATCTTCTCAAAAAAATGTAATTATAAGAAACTAGATAAATCCTCTTACCAAATAGCATATACAAATCAACAAGAGACAATGAGGGAAATCCAAAATGACATTAAAGAGGGAGCGGACATGGTTATGATAAAACCTGCAATGGCGTACTTGGATATTATTTATATGATAAAAGAAAAATTGAAATTTCCTCTTGCTGTTCAGAATGTCTCGGGTGAATATGCTATGGTAAAGGCTGCATCCAGAAGAGAATGGATAGAGGAAGAGAATGTCAAAATTAACTCTATTGTATCGATGAAAAGAGCCGGAGCAGACAAAATTATATCGTACTTTGCTATGGATATAGCAAGATATTTAGAATGATTCCCAGTCACGATTATATATCATTCCTACAACAATCGAACTGTCCCGCGGTAGCTCAGCCTGGTAGAGCTTTCGGCTGTAGATGTCGGCTTACTCTCTCATTAGCTGACCACGAGAATCAGCCTATTGGGCGTACAACTTGCAGTAACCGAAGAGTCGCAGGCTCAAACAAACATAGTTAAAACTATGTTGGAGTAGATCCTGCCCGCGGGATACAATTTAGTTCCAGATTTATTAGTTATTATATATGAATATCAGATATACAACAGTTAAAGTATGTCAAATACAATAGAAACAATTAATCCAGCAAGCGGCAAAGTAATTGCGACTTACAATAGCATGAGTGTCGAAGAAGTCAATCAAAAAACTAAAAATGCTAGGAATTCTTTTGAAAATTGGAAAAAGCTGGATATCTCAGAACGATGCACATATATGCGACGCCTTGGGAGAGTCATGAAAAAAAACAAAGAAGATTATTCAAAATTAATCACAGAGGAAATGGGTAAACCAATAAGACAGTCACTGGCTGAGATAGAAAAGTGTGCATGGGTTTGCGATTATTACTCAGAACACGCAGAATCTTTTTTAAGAGATGAATTGATTCCAACAGAGTTTAGAAAAAGTTTTGTGTCTTTTGAACCACTCGGAGTTATTGCCTGCATTATGCCATGGAATTTTCCTTTCTGGCAAGTAATGCGTTTTGCTGTTCCCGCATTAACAGCAGGAAATGTAGGAATACTTAAGCATTCAAGCATATGTCTAGGAACAGCCATCCAAATAGAACAGGCATTTAAAGACGCAGGATTTCCTGAGAATACTTTTCAATCCATAATTGGAGATTATAGAGCAGGAGAAGCCCTAATACAGTCAGATATAGATGCTGTATCAGTCACCGGCAGTGTTAACACCGGAAAGAGAGTGGCAGAACTCGCAACGAAGGACTTAAAAAAGTTTGTTTTGGAACTTGGTGGAAGTGATCCATTTATAGTTCTTGAAGACGCAGATTTAAGTCAAACAGCTCATATGGCGGCTCAATCTAGACTTCTGAACAATGGTCAAAGTTGCATCGCTGCAAAAAGATTTATCGTCGTAAAAGATGTAGCAGACAAGTTTACTAAACTTTTTGTCGAAGAAACGGAATCAGAGGTGGTTGGAGAGCCAATGGATTCAAAGACGACCGTAGGACCTTTAGTTCGGGATAACCAAAGAGAGGCACTTGCAAAGCAGGTGGATGATGCCAAAGCTAAAGGCGCATCAATTTTAACCGGAGGAAATTCAATCAAGAGAGATGGTTATTTTTACGAACCGACCATAGTATCTCGCGTAGACCATAGTATGATGATTATACGAGAAGAAGTATTTGGTCCTGCGGCGCCTATCCTTGTTGTGAACGACGAAGAAGAAGCCATCAGGGAAGCGAACAACTCAGAATTTGGATTAGGGGCCAGCATATGGACAAATAATATTGAAAGAGGTATCCGTCTTGCAAGAAGAGTTCAGAGCGGCATAGTCTCTGTAAATGAGATGGTACGATCTGATCCACGACTTCCTTTTGGTGGAATAAAACATTCTGGTATAGGACGAGAACTGTCTGAAGTAGGCATTAAGGAGTTTGTTAATGTAAAGTCTGTAGTAGTAAAAGACATCACTAGCAAATTACTCGTAGAATAATTCTTTCTTTTCTTTTTTATGATTTTTCCTATGCAGATGCCAGCCTAAGTCGCTTTGCCATCTTCAGTCTTGCATCAATCACATTGATTTGTTCTTCTAAAAGTTTCTTATATCCAATTAATAGTCGCTCTTGTTCGCCATAGCGTTCTTTTCGTATATCGGTCATTATATTTTCAAAAACAGTGATTATGCTTTCAATATTGTCTCCCAGCTTCTGGATGTCACGTGCATCTTTTCTAATATCGAGGTTAACTGTTTGAGCGGCTTCGGCCTTTAAATCTGTAGTTTTTTCATAACTTATAGCCTTTGCTTTTTGGCCCAGATATATAATCAAATCTTTCAAGGATTGTCCAGCATCCTTTGCTTTGGCGGAGAGCGATTCTTCTTCAGAAGAGGGTTTTATCTCAGAACTCTTATATTCTACCTTTGAAGGAGTTGCTAGTATCATTTTATCCTCACCATGACTTGGAGGCAAAGAGTCGTTAGTGGTATTTGAAATACGTTCTTCTTTTATATGCTTCCTCTGAGACTCTATAGCATTATCTTCGTCATTACTCACGCTCTATTAAAGTATCTAATACTTATAAGAAGTTCATATCTGCTTTCTTGATTACGAGAGACTTCAATAATCGATAACGCCTTAGATACTACAGGCGCATACTAACTGAGGACGCTATTTAATGGTGTGATTCCTATTATAATCAATTTGCGCGGCTATATGAGATTATCAAAATATAATATGTACTCTCCACTGCAAGCTGAGTTTACTAATCCGCGTTGTATTAGATTTACTATAATCTTTCTCTTTATACCTTTCATGATCTCTGATCTAAGCCATAGATGGGGCACAATTTTTTCTAAAAACGATAAAATTAGGCCTTAAGATCTGATGATGATAAAAGTAATATCAACAGCAACACGCCAGATAAAAATTTATATAGCTTGTGTCAGGCCAATGTGTAAGACATGAACAAAAACAATCAAACAAACAATATAACCCTGTCTTCATCTGTCATCTACGCAGTACTAATCGTGTCATCCTTATATGTAATCAGTAATGGCGTATTGGCAACTACTGCAGCAGCGCAAAATATGACTGGCGAAAATGCAACTGGTACCGAGTTTATGGGAAGCACTGTTAACACAACTAATGCTACTTCTTCACCTCAAGGCTCAATGGGAATGTCAGGTGTGACTGAACTCACTCAGGGTAACATGACAACAGGTAACTCTAGTAGTCCAACTCCATAATATTGTATCAAAGTCGAAGATGGCATCCAATAATCTTTTTTATACTTATTTTCCGTCCAAATCATGGAAAGTTCTATGTCGGTTAAAATAATTCATTTCATACTCTGACAGTGTATTAGATCTCGAGCCTATTCTTGCGAGAATTCAAACATCAAATTATTGCTCGGAAAGCAAGCCAACAGGGATATGCAATGGCCCAAATTACATTACTAAGGTAAAGAGAAACTGCGAAACGATAATCAAATAGAGCAATCAAAGCTTCTAATGCTATATCAACCACTACGAATAGAAGTAAATGATAGACTTGCAATAATCTTGTAACATCTGGTATGAAATATGATTGATAGTCAATACCGTTGTTAATTATGTATTTCTTTGGTATTTTGATAATAGGCAAAAAATAAAAAACACCAGACTAGCCAATCAAAACTTGATCCCAGAATCCTGCACTTGCTCATGCTGGCCGCCTTTAGAAGTTGCGATCACTTCATTCTAACTTTAATAATATCAGTATGATCTTCTAATCCAATTTTCAGCCTGAAGCGCAGCCATCTCCATGAACTTACAGCAGTACTTATAATTTTGCCAGCTTTGAGTTCATCAAATGCTTGGTTAACCTGATCGAATTTATATTTTCCACAGACCACTGATTGAATTTTTCCAGACCTTGCCAGAGCGACTAGGTTCACCAAATCGGCAAACTTATTCCTGTGCGCACGTATCCTCAGTTGCTTTCTAAATAAATTGATAGCTAATGTTCTATCTAAAAAAATATCTGAAATGCAAGAACTTGGCAAGCACTTAGCTATATTTATAAGAATAATTTGCTTGAGATTTAAGGGATGCTGATGAAGATTCGGAAGAGCCGACTGATGAGTAGTAATTAAACTAGCAAATGACGAGGATTATGAGTTCCTGAGGCATCTCATTATAAATAGGACTAGATTCATACTAACAAAGACAACTAAGGACAGACCAGAAAAAAGGAAGAATTAGAACTAATTCCTTTGGGCTACAATTAGTCAACAGATAACACAGTTATTAATTACAAGATTATGCAAAATAAATTTCAAGAATCCAGCGTTTGAATTATCTGCTGTAGTAGACATGAAAAACACATATTATTATAGCAAATAAACGGGACCTCCTTATCTATTATTATGTCAAAGGGCATAAGTGACGATAAATTTATGAATTATACTTTATAAAGAAAATTTCTTTATTACTTTAAAATAGGGTTTATTTTTGTATAACACATTGAGGAACTGATCTAATCTAATGAGATCCAGACAAATAAGATAATAATCACCTCGTAAAATACTTCTACAAGAACATGATGGCATTAGATATTCTGAATATTGGACAGGTAGTCAGACAAACAGAAGACAACATCGTTATATCTAGTCAATACAATTATAGTTTTAATGTCCCAGATTAGAGATAGATAAAACAAATAGATAGGTATGAATATTATATTAAACATAGAATATATGGAATTATTGAAGTATAAAGTAGATAGGATGCATCATTATCTACATTAGAACTCTTCCTGCTTGGTCTAATAAAATATAGGTGCGAGCGCATATTTGGTAATTTCAATTCGGTCGCAGAGCTTCAATAGGTGTAACTCTTGACGCTTTCCAAGCAGGAAGAATCCCTGCTACTATACTAAGTCCAACAGAAATTAGCCACACAGTAATCATATCAAGCGGAAGATAGACAGGATCAAGGGGTGGACCGTTTCCAGGACCAGCCCTGGTTAATAAGTAGCCACCGCCAACACCAGCTAGTAAGCCAAGTGTCGCTCCCATAATACCAATTATCAAAGCTTCAGCTAAAAAAAGAGCAAGAATATTACTTTTCTGTGCACCAAGAGCCTTCAAGGTTCCAATTTCTCGTATTCTCTCGATAACTGATGTATAGAGTGTTGTAACTATTCCAACCGCACCAACAATCAATGAGATAACAGCAATACTTAATAGAAATGCATTAATTCCTCCAGTAAATTCTTGAACTGTCTT
This sequence comes from Thermoproteota archaeon, assembly GCA_046733815.1. GTDB lineage: Archaea > Thermoproteota > Nitrososphaeria > Nitrososphaerales > Nitrososphaeraceae > JAJNBK01. The sequence goes on from JBKPPX010000296.1 coordinate 21,954, forward strand.
TAATATGGCTTTGACAGTGGTGATTCCTATATCATTACCATAAAGACTTCTGATTTCCTCTTCTACTACATCTACAAATTCACTTGACTGAGCTACTACGAATAATGAATCAAACTTACCTGATTTTTGAAGGAAGGCATTTCCTGCATTGGTATTGATGATGACAGAGTTATCTATTGTAGGATTTCCAGTAGCTTTCATAACTCCTGTTACAACATAATTCTTTGATTCTTCTTGAGACTCGCCTGTTTTGTCGTCTACAAAGGAATATTTTGCTCTGACACTCTGCCCTAAACTTATAAAGGGTGTTGTTTCCCCGGGTGGATTGGCCACGTTCTCAGCTACAACCATGGCAGAAGGATCATTTTGTCTTAAGCTGGAACCGTCTACAAGTTCCAGTGTTGGAGCAATTACAAATATCTTTTGAGGATCTATGGATAAAACTGAGTTGTTTTTGGACTCACCCTGAGACTCTAAGGTGATTTCTGCTTGATATGAGGGAATGACCTCATCTATAAATGGAAGCGATCTTAGCCTTTCAATCACAGCAGCATTTAATGTTATTTTTGGTGCGGTTGGAGTTCCTGCTCCCCCTACCGGTGGACCATTCTGTGCTTGCTGTACACTGCTTACGAATAGTATATTTGGTGCGAGATTATTAAATTGATTGCTAAAAAACTTTTCGAATCCTGCACCGAATCCATTAACTGCAATCAACAAACTGCTCCCTGCCATAACCATCAAAATAGTAAGTATAGATCTTACTTTTCGTTCCTTAAGGGCATCAAGCGATAGTATGAATACTTCTCTAATATCCATTAGTCTCTATCCTCTCTTTCCTTGATTAGTCATTTTGACTTTTTTTATCATTTGGTCCACTTAGAAGAGAATGAATATCCTCTTCTCCTTCCTCGTTCTTTATGCTATTCCTGCCTGACCCTAAGATCTTGGAAAGTTTTGATTTTGATCTTCGTTTTTTGAGCACAAATATAGTCACTATTATTATAATAGCGACTGCCAGTATTATCAATATAAAAATTATAGACGAATTCTTTGTATTGTCCTTACTAATATTACCGATTGCAAAGATGCTTTGTCCTTCGTGAGTTGTTTGTTGTATAGGTTTGAAGTCGACTGATCCATTCATTGTTATTTCGTGGAGTATTCTTAGGTCGTCTCTATATGCAACTCTAAGATGTACAGGATATGTACCAGCTTTAGTACCGTTCTCTATCGTAAGTGGAATGCTGAAAGGTAGAGGAGAATTTTCTGAAAGATCACCAAGATACTGTTGGGAGGGAAATTGTTTAACAAGGCTTTTTTCTTTTGAGAATGGAGATTTGATCATCTCTACAGTGGTAAAAAGCGCAACAGTATTTCCTTCATTTAAGAGATTTCCAACAAGGTTTGGCCTATTACCTATAATATTAATGTCAAGATCGTATAATTTTACGGTGATTTCTCCCTCTACATAAGATCCTATGAGAATAGTCTCTGTTTTTGATTGCTCGTCTGACACATATTGTATCTTTACTGAAAATTGTATTGGCTTACCAATAACATCTTCTGATGCAAAGACAGTGCTAGATAGATTCAGTTCAGATGCTGGCATCAAGTTCTCAAACATCCATTTCGAGTTTCCAAGAATTTTAACTGTATCTGTCTGCGAGGCAAGAGTGATCACTAGATCGGCTACCGGTTGTTTGCCTTCGTTGGCAACGGTGAAGCCGATATTTTGGATCTTTCCTGCTTTTAGAAAAATGGAAGAATTTTGGTTATTCGAAGAGAGACCTGGCTTAGCATTTAAAATTGATTGTGGAACTTTCGCAGATATGATAAAGCCTACTGATTCATCAGAGCTCTTTATGTTACCATAAGCGTCTGCATATGATATGTGAAGAGCAAGATTCTGCACGGTCTCAGCAGCTGAGTTACTTGGATAAAGTAATGGATTTATGTCGGCTGTTCCGTTAGTAGGAATAACACCAATATCAAAGGTACTATTTCCTATATTTACCAGTGAAATAGATTCTGTTGCACCACCTCCATCATCAGCAATAGATGACAAATTCGTACTAGAAGGAGAATCACTTGCACTAGTAGCCCCGTCGACTGAAACTATGACACCGCTAGCGTTTGCAGTACCCTTATTCTTAATACTTATCTTGACTGTGTTAGAAGAGCCTGGAATCAAATGATTATTTTCTGATAATACATCTAAAACTACCTTTCCCGTTATACGAAAAGGTATTGCAATATCTTTTACTGTAATTTGTCCGGTTTCGAGCACCTTAGAGTATATCAGATCAAGTGAAGCAGTGTACCACCCTACACCTGCATTGCTTAATACATTCATATCAAAATAAAGAGTAAACGTGTCTCCCGATTTGACAATTGAATTATAACTGTCTACTGAATAATGTAAAGACTCTGATGTATTATTACGTATGTCATGTGGTATTAATCCAATGGCATTGAAGCCAGGTGGGAGACTCAAATATCCTTTCACTGCAGTAATATCAGAGCGAGCTTTGTTAACTAGAACTACGGCAAGTGTAGCCGCGCCTTCTCCCGGACCAACTTCCCTCTTGACAGGATCATTAGTGCTAGTGTTAGATGAAGATATTGCATTATTGTCTGTCCAGTAGGAGTCTTGGAAAGCAGGGTCTTTATCAGTCTGAGCATTTGCATTTGTCATTGTCCAAGCAGAGGGAAGCAATAACATTGTACTGACAAGAAAATAAACAAGGAGTGTCGATGATTTTTTTGTTTGACAAGATATTGTATGCCGCTGCTGATGTTTTTTGTAAATAAATGCTATATTCATCATACTTTAGTTGATAGCCTCTTTCTCTATTATTCCATCCTTTAGGTGGATAATCCTATCAGTTTCTTTGGAAAGATCAGGATTATGGGTCACCATTATTATAGTCCTCTTAAACTTGTTTGAAAGCATCTTTAATAAATTAAAAACATCCTGTCCTGTCTTGGTATCGAGATTACCAGTAGGTTCGTCTGCAAGAATAACTGCAGGATTATTCATAATAGCTCTTGCTATTGCTACTCTCTGCTGTTGTCCGCCACTTAGATTAGAAGGGGTTGATTTGGCCTTCTCTTGTATTCCGAGAATATCTAATAACTTTAATGCACGGGCAATCCTTTCATTCTTTTTTGTTCCAGCCAATATTCCTGGAATTTCAACATTCTTCAAAACAGTCGTTCTGTTAATTAAATTGTAGGATTGAAATATAAATCCTATTAGATTGTTCCTCAGTAGAGCAATTTCATAATCATCTAGTGAAAAAATATCTATATTTTTTAAGTAGATCTTGCCCACGGTAGGTCTATCTAAAGCTCCCAGAATGTTCAATAAAGTTGATTTTCCACTGCCAGAGGGTCCCACGATAGAAACAAATTCGCCTTTCTTTATTCTAAAGTTAACATTATTAAGCACAACAATACCACCCGCAGGTGAATCAAAAACCTTAGATATGTTTTCAACGCTTAAGATGTATGCATCTCTCTCATCATTATTCCAGTTATTTGTCTTGTTATTATTAGTCATCTGTACCATGACCCTTTTTTTGTCTATACACTATTTGATGTCCTTAATTTAATTAATTTAGAATGTATTTCTGTTTTTCATTTGTTTTGCTGATCTTCGTAGCAACTACTGAACTCTTACATACTTGTAAATTAAAGTCGATTACTAAATCAACGTCAGCATAATCAAAACAGTTTTCTCTTTTTCTTACTACTAAATTATCCTTAGTCATCTCGAAATATATATCATATCCTCTGTCATTATTGATAAAAATTCTTCGTCCAATATTCTGACTTTTATGTTATTTGGTTCGCCATGAACCTGGTTGCGGCTGGCTATGTCACGACGTTGCGATAGCCTCCACTACTGCCATAAAGGATAATAGTTTTGTATACAACATAACATTATCACGTACTCCTCAATCTGTGTTATTAAACATCTCAAAAGTCAATCAATAAAAGGAAAATCGTTTCAATGTTTCCGGAAATAGTAGTCATCTCCAAAGGAGACAAAAAAGGGTTTTGAATTTTTCTATTTGCTAATTTCGTTAAATATTAAATATCACTAAAGCCAGTTCATTGCTTATCATTTTGTTGTCAAACCCATAAATGTTATGTATTTCTCGACCCATGCTGAACTAATTAATATAAATTGCATCTATTTTTAGGTGGAAAAGCTATTTTGATAAGACAAATTATTTCTCTGAATGCAATAATCTCTAGATCTCTTATCATTAACATTGATGTTCTTAGAGCACTTTGACAAGACTATTTCTTAATTAATCTTTATTCAACGAGTGAAAAGATATTAATTGATTTAATCAGATCGACATTCATACAGACATAAGTTAAATCATTGTCAGTATTTTTTCTACTATATTGTCGTCATACATTGTCTAACAGTCTTTTATTAAAAAATTCAAACATAAAAAAGTAGGTCAATGATATGAAGAATAGATCCGAGATAGAAATCATGGCTGCCATATTGCGTTGTGCAACAGCTAATTGGGAATATAAAACTACTATTATGAATAA
>JBKPPX010000297.1:0-2487 GCA_046733815.1 Thermoproteota archaeon
AGAACTGTATGAACACATAAGGTATCTTTATGAGCAGCTCCAATCACAGGATAAGCTGAAGCAAGAATTTATGGATATTGCTGCTCACGAGCTACGGACTCCAATTCAGCCTATTCTAGGTCTTGCACAGGTTTTGAAAGATCAGACATCCGATTCAAGCCAACTCGAATTCCTAGATGTAATATTGAGAAATGCTAAGAGATTGCAAAAGCTCCAAGAAGAAATGCTTGATGTAACAAGAATTGAAAGCGGCAGCATACAAATTTACAAGGAATCTTTTAACCTAAACGAACTCGTTTTCGATGTCTTGCAGGACTTTCGCACTCAGCTAAAAGACAATCCCAAAATAAATCTAAATTACAAAAGTGATGGCGATGTCTGGGTTGTTGCAGACAAGAATAGGATAATGCAGGTTATATCTAACTTGTTGACTAATGCTATAAAGTTTACAGAAGCTGGAAGGATATTAGTACAGCTAAGCCTTAAAAGTGATAAAAAGAAGAAGATAGTAGACAATAGTAATAATCAAGTGATTGTAAGTATAAAGGATGAAGGTCCAGGTATTGACCCATCGATAATGCCAAGATTATTTACAAAATTTGCTAGTAAATCTGAGAAAGGGACAGGTTTAGGTCTATTTATTTCCAAAAGTATCATAGAAGCGTATGACGGTAAGATATGGGCTGAAAACAACATTGATGGAAAAGGTGCAACTTTTGCGTTCACACTGCCAATTCAAAAGCCACACCAAGAGCAGCTCAGATCAACATAAGGGCACACTATTGCACTCTATGATTGGCTACTACTTACGTTAAGCCTCCTCTCCCTAAAAACCGCAAATGGTTATGCGTGGATAGGTAGGTTTTGAACAAGACCCATTCCATCCAAAGCTTATGTGACGGGAACAGAATGTACTTGCTGAGGTCGTGGGTTCAAATCCCACCCGGTCCATATCTTTCTATGAGGAAAATACGGTATTGAATTGAGGTCAATTTTGGGTTTCTGTCCTACAAAAAGCCTAGCAATGCCAATGCCCTATTGTGTAGTTTGTCAGCATGTTTTGTACTTTAATTATACTTCCAATATTTGAAAAAGTTAAAGAACTAGGCACAGCAAAAAGCATTGAAGGATACGTGTTGATGTGAGTAACATTAGCCCTACATTTAATCCCGATGAATTCAAGGCTCAGCAACGCCAAATGTGGAATAATGCTGCCGCAGGCTGGCAGACTTGGTGGGAGACTATCGAACGCGGAGCACAAAAAGTTAGCGATAGGATTGTAGAATTAGCTGAAATCAAGCCTGGTGACAAGGTTTTAGATATTGCTACAGGTATAGGAGAGCCAGCAGTTACTGCAGCGAAGAAAGTCTTGCCAAATGGTAATGTTATTGCTATAGATATTTCGCCTCAAATGCTGGCGATTGCAAGGACAAGAGCCAAGTCCCTTGGATTGGATGGCATAATGGAGTTTAGAGAAAGTGATGGAGAGAAAATAGATTTGCCAGACCAGACAGCAAAATTTGATGCAGTCCTTTCAAGATTCGGTCTGATGTTCTTTCCAAATCTTCCCTCAGCCTTAGTAAAGATTAGACATCTGCTGATTACAAATGGTATGCTTTCTGCGGCTGTATGGTCTACTCCATCAAAGGTTCCATTGATTGATTTAGCTTTCAGCACTATAAGAAAGCAGATAAATGCTCCTCTTCCTCCGCCAGGAACACCAGGTCCTTTTGCCTTAGCAGATGTAGAGGCTCTTAAGCAGTTGTTTAGCCAAGCAGGATTCAAAGATATTAAAGTTGAAACCGTTCAAATAACATTTGAATTTGACTCACCTGAAAGTTATACAAAGCACATTCAGCAGACTGCAACGCGTGCACATGAGATGATGGCGGACCAGACTGAGGAAGTGAAGAAGCAGGCATGGAACTCAATTACCGAAGCAGCCTGGCAATATGCTGATTCGCATGGCAGAGTGAATTTGGACAACGAAGCAATCTGTATAGTAGGAAGAAATTAAAAAACCACTTAATTATTCTTGAAGTTCGCTTGACACCATAGAGAGGACTATGGGAATGCAGAGAAAAGCATGGAGCTGGCGGGATTTGAACAGCTTTTGATTTCAGTCGCTATTTAGATACAAGCTCAACCAAGCTTACTAACTGAGGTCGTGGGTTCAAATCCCACCCGGTCCATTTCTTATTTCTTAAGAGGATAATCTCTCTTTAACTTCATGTATAAATCATCGCCACATATCCAAGGGAAGTCTGGTGTACCCACGACCTTGATATTTCCATCAATAATAGTAGTTGGAACCGACGTTATCCCATACTCCCCCATCTTTCTCTTAATATCATCAGTCAGGTTGTTAACGTCATAAACTGTCTGATTGCAGCCTTGACATTTGCCAATTTGAATGTCCTCTATGATGTGCCTGCATAGTGGACAGTTGGCCGAGAATATTTCTATTGTGTGATCTTGTTTTGTATT
>JBKPPX010000298.1:0-1458 GCA_046733815.1 Thermoproteota archaeon
GTAAAAGTCCATGTCTCCTCCAATGTTCAGCTGGTAGGTCTGGTCTACCGTTACTCCACGGTCTACAAAGAGCTTCACCAGTGTTTTATGAACGACAGTAGCACCAAGCTGGCTCATAACGTCGTCGCCAGCACACGGTAATTTACGATCTTCAAATGCCTGCTGCCATTTCGAGTTTGATGCTATAAATACAGGAATTGCATTGATAAAGGCGCAGCCTGCATCAAGGCAGGCTTCGGCATAGTACCTTGATCCCTGTCTGCTTCCAACAGGCAGATAATTGAGAAGAATTTCGGCGCCGCTATCTTTTAGGACCTTGGCCACATTTGTGGGAGGTTTATCAGAGACCTGAACCTTTCCGCGGTAGTGCTTTCCCAAACCATCTAGAACTTCTCCTTTTTCAACAATTACCTTCGACTCCTCCACATTAGCTATCTTCACTGTATTGTTTGGCTCTGCAAAAATCGCCTCAGACAGATCTTTTCCTACTTTTGAATCAATAACGTCAAATGCTGCCACAAATTCAATATCCTGCGGTTCATATCCTCCCAGGTTCATTGCAGTAAGCCCAATTGAATCATTTGGCTTACCGTTACTGCTTGAGTCATAATACTTTGTACCCTGTATTAATGCAGAAGCACAGTTCCCAACGCCGGCTACTGCAACCTTGATTTTTTTAGACATATTCTACAGAATAAAAAAGGAGATCTTTGTATTTATCAGACTCTCTAGATCACCTAGGAAGATTACCTTATATGATCAAACTGAACATCACATCAGTTGGATTATACTCTTGATTTTTAGTATAGAATCAACTTAAAACCAGAGGCAGAATTTTTTGGCAAACTCAATTATAGTTCTATCCATACTATTTTAACGGGCTGTGATTCTTGTTGATGCTTTGGTATGGCTGTCCATAGTTTTGATTCTAGCACTTTCAATATACTCTATAAGATCTGTTATCTTTATTTACAGAGTTACAAGAACAAGATCAAACAATAACTTACATGTCATACCAAAAGCTGCCGCCAATAATCGATCGACAGCTGATAAGATGGCTGTGTTACTTCAGAAACAGGGCGCTGTTGCTGATCGCTGCGGAGATATTAGAATTATTAATAGGACCTCGGGTCAGTGGGTGGATGGTGAATATCCATTCATCTCAATATTTGTAGCAACCCACAATGAGTCTGTTGTTATCGAAAGGCTCTTGAAATCCTTAACTGCCCTCAGTTATCCTACTGATAGATTCGAAATCATAATTGTAGATGATTCTACTGATGATACATATCAAAAAATACAAACTATGTCGTCTGATCTCCAGAATCTTAAGGTAGTTCATAGGGATAACAAGGCTGGGTGGAAGGGAGGGGCATTAAATGTTGCCCTTCAAGCCATGGACGAGAGAGCATCTAATGTATTGATACTTGATGCAGACAACATTTTATTAGTAGATAC
>JBKPPX010000299.1:0-11778 GCA_046733815.1 Thermoproteota archaeon
TCTTTTAGTCGTGGTTTTTTATGTTATTGTGATTCTATTTCTATCTACTATTTTCAATATTACCTATTTTTCAATTGGCAGTGCCATGGGACATATCTTAGAGTAATTTTAAGTGATTTTTTACTTTGTCAATTAATCCAGAAGGCCCTGGACCTATTCCTATACAAGTAACTGTTCCAGCAGGAATTTGAGTTAAACCACTATCTTGAATCTCTGCTACTGTTAAACGTAAACTTTCTGCATGTTTCCTTATTTCAAGAAGTTCGCCTAGAGTTTGAACCTTGACTACTACCTTTGCCTGACCTGCTTTAAACCAAGAATTAAACCAATTAAGGTTCCGCATTTTTGTAATTTCTACTGCCATTACGGCTGCATGAGCTACCTGTGCTGCCAGTTTGCCTGTGCCCATTCCTAAATCTTTTCGAACAACAATTACTTGTTTGTAACTTCCTTCTCTATCTATTATTACTATCACCTTCAATATTTCATTTAATTAAAATTTTTATATCTCCTCTTATTCTGTCTATAAATATAGATACATGCCATATTTTATTTATTGGTTCTCACCTTTAAATTTGATGTTTGTTTATGAAATCTGAAACGCACGAATGGTAACAAATAATATTATACAAATTGCCAATCTTGCTGATGCTTTTATTTTGGTTTAATTCTATCATCTAAATAAACAAGAATTTCTTATAAATTTCTAAATATGTGCTTTATCTTCTATCGTGTCTAATTTCGGAACGCATTATGTCTAGCGAATTTCCATAATATATTAGACGCCATGAATATGCAATGGACAATGTCTTCTTTATGCTCTTTCTATATTCTATTATGGTTTACTAATATTTAGGTTTGACGATTCTCTCATATTCCGTCTCAAATCACGATTGTTATCTAATGTCTTCTAATATAATAATGGACAAGGACAAAATCATAACAGTCGTTGTATTGTGACAACTATCTTATCATTAATAGCAAATTGTTGTACTTAATATAGAGGAATAGGATATACATACTAAAAAGAATTAATTTATTCGTTCCTAATTATTCCTAATAATGGGCTGTATTTCTTTATACTAATATTGAGATAATATTATACTAGATCTATCTGTAGAGTAATTCAGTATTATTTTTCTTATCATATATATACCATTAGTCCAATAATTCCAAAGAAGACAATTGAATAACCCAACTTTAGTAACCTTTGCAGTATTAGACCCCCAGCTATATCTTAGTAGAAGGATTATCAAACATCTTCTTTTTGGACTGTAATATTCGCGGTTATTCGCAATGTGATAAACTCAAATAACATTGTTGAATTCGCTATACGAACTCTTATCTATGGAAATTTATTCGTGATCGCTGATGATGATTCACATTTACCATTTATACATCTAATTGATGTTTCGCAGCTATCATTTGTGCATGTACCATTTGTACAGATATCATTTATACATATTGAAGACTGGCTGTGACCGTTAGTTTGGTTTTGTATGCTTGTGACTGTTTGGGCATTAGCTTGAAGATGCTGATAAATAGTTGCTATCACGAATACAGCTAATGTTAAGCTAACGGATAATGCTAAGACAGGACAATTCCTCATATCTCTCTTTTATTGAGAGCATCTTGCTATAATATATTTTGGGTATGGAAATAATGGTTTTGGCCTTATTGATGAACGGTTTTTATTAATCCATACCTGCTTAGAATTATTACCTTTCTGGTTATATATTTAATTGTGACTGTATAATTGATAATAGTGATAAACCCAAACGCTAGCTCACTGCAGGCTAATTATCGTTTTATACACAATTAATAACATTTCGGCTTTACAGAACGTGCTTAATTTAGCGAAATCTATAGATATATTTGCAAAATAACCTTATTAAAAAAATTCTTAATCGGAAATATTGCTAGTGATAGAAGCGTTTTGTATATCACAATATTATTTATTCTCTGATTATTATCCTATATTTCTATAAAATACTATCTACCTAAAAAGACATTAAAACTATTCCAAATACTCTTCATTTTATCTAGAGTATAAAATGCGACAACTTTTTTCAAACAGAATAATTAGATAGATAGGTAGATAATGTTATTCCTCTTTCAGATATACCTTATGCTTCTGCCCTCTAATAGTAATCTTCCTTATGACCAATAATTGTTTCAAATTGTAGTATTAAAATAACTAATAGAATTACTTTTGTATAATATTGTTCTATGGTATTCATTTTATTTATATTCTAGGTGCTATGATTAGAATTGGTTAATATATATGAAAAGATAGCTGTCTGTGATGCCAAGAAAAATACTCTTAACAACAAGAATATTAATACTAATAACAGTTGTTGGATCAATAGTGATTCTTGGTGGATTTTCGTTATCATTTGTAATTGTATCCGCTGATGATGGCTCAAACGGATTATTGTTTATACCGTCATCTGTAAGTGGTATATCATCATCTGCAATAGGTAACGATCATGAAGACTGGGATGGTGAAGAAGATAGGCAAGATTCTTCAGCATACTCACGTTATAATGTAATAGAGTCAGCTTGCTCTACTGGTAGTATTATTACGACAGAGGGCACTAATGGCCCCGATATTATGCTTGGATGTGATTTGGAGGATATACTGTATGGCGAATCGGATAATGATGTATTGCAAGGTCGCTTAGCTAATGACAGACTATACGGTGATAGTGGAGATGATAACCTACAAGGTGGTGCAGGAGGAGATGAACTCTATGCTGGAACTGGAGATGATATCATCTTTGGAGGACTTGATGATGATTTTCTAGTAGGTGGAAAAGGTAATGATGAACTTTATGGAGAGGCTGGAAATGATCTCCTTGAGGGAGGAGATGGTGCAGATTATTTTGATTGTGGAGATGGTCTAGATGTAATAGTAGACTTTGAACCAAGTAAAGGTGATACTCATACAAATAACTGTGAAGATGTGAGAGAACATCTGTAAAACAGGTGGTTGTTTTTATCACATAAGGTCTTTAACACTGATTCATGGTAAATTGATTCAGAACCGTTCTAGACAAGGAAAGCGCTCACGTTAAATAAAATCATTTCTTTTAGTGATAATAGTATTATTTACCATTCGATACTACTTGTGATTATTATGTCCTATTATTATGATGTCATAATCGCTGGCGGAAGTGTTTCAGGATTACTAGCCGGTAGAGAAATAGCTGCAAAAGGTCTCTCTGTTGCCATACTTGAGGAGGATGCTGAAATTGGAACACCTGAGCATTGCGGAGGACTGGTCAGCATTCATGGAATAGAAAATCTTGGTATTATACCGTCAAGCAATGCCATTGAAAATAAAATCAAATATGCAAGGATTTCTTCTTATTCAAAAAGTTTTGAATTAAATGCTGAAGAACAAAAAGTAATTGTTCTTGACAGGCGCGTATTTGACAAACAAATCGCTTTTCAAACTCAGAGAATGGGAGGAGATATTCGAACTAGATGCCCTATGCGGTCTATCACTAAAAAAAATGATTCTGGTGATGATAATTATTACTATGACTTAAGAACATCAGAAGATAATCTAAAATGCAATTATTTCGTTGATGCCAGAGGAGTCTCATCGATCCTCAAGCGAAATAGAGAGGGAGTTTTGCAATCTGCTCAATATGAGGTGTACGCTCCATGGATAGTACGTGACACGATTGAAGTCAAGTTTGATAGTGAGAGATATCCGGGATTCTTTGCCTGGATTATTCCAACAGGTAGTGGAAGAGCAAAAGTAGGTGTTGCAGGTAAATCAATCAATGCTATGGCTGCTTTAAAAGCATACATGGATAGTAAAGGAAAGGTATATTCAGTCATCCGTAAGGTATATGCACCAATTTGGGTAAGGGGACCACTTGAGGCATTTGTTTACGGACGAACTGTTATAATAGGAGATGCTGCAGGGCAAACTAAGCCTACCACTGCTGGAGGAATATATAGTTGTGGAATGGGAGGAATTTTAGCAGGCAGAGCCATTGCTAAAGCGATAAAGCAAAACAATGACAACTGTTTAAATGAGTATCAAAAAAACTGGTCTTCCATTTTTAAAGAGGAATTCGACAAGATGATTATTGCAAGACGTCTATTGGAACGATTGGATAATAAAGCAATAGATGGATTATTTTCTACGATATCTCAAACCCAGACTGAACAACTATCTAAGTTAGGTAACTTTGATTTCCACTCAGCAGCTCTAGGAAAAATACTGGGAGCTAAAGGTGCGACAAAAATAATAAAAACGGTTTTAGGTAATGAGATTAGGCGATTCTTAAACTTAGATTAATAACAACTTTTGGAGATAAAGAGGGCTTACATATAAGAACGATTTGAAAGGTTATAAATTTAATTTGTGAATACGTTAAAAATAAACTTTAAATTCGGATATTAATCTTCAAAATACTTGTATATGTCTAAACCATTGCAATTACCAGTATGTACGTCATGTAATAGGCCTATTATGCCAAATGATGAGTGTGTTAAATATTATTGTCCTAGCTGTGGCTATGTTCTCATTTGGCGATGTGAGAGCTGTCGGGAATTTGCCAGAGTGTACAAATGCGTTGGATGCGGATTTGAGGGACCCTAAAATGACCCGTCTACTTGCAAGAATTAGAATTCTGCCTGCAGATGCCGAATCAAATCTGGATGTGGTGATTCAAACACTAAAGAACAAGGTTCCCAAGGATATGGAGTTAAAGTCACATGTAAAAGAACCAATAGCCTTTGGCCTGAATGCTATCATCGGAGATTTTCTCCTAGAAGACGCAGAAGGCGAGATGAATAGGTTAGAGGACGCTGTTAGAAATATTGAAGGAGTTGGCGAAATCGAAGTAATTAATATAAGTAGACATTCTGTAAAAATAAAGTAATAAGGAAAAATTATAAATGCAGGAGGTTGTAACCGCAAGCCTTTGAAGAAGTCTCGCGGTAGCATCGGCGAATCATCACCAACAATCCGTTTAAGGGTTGCTGAGGCAAAACATCGCGATGTAGGAAAGCGTAGGGCAAGGATTGAATCTGTTTCTATGCATCACCTTGGAATTGAACCTGGAGAAGTGATTGAAATAATTGGCAAACGTAATACTGCGGTGACTGCATGGCCAGCGGATGAAGAGGAAAAGGAAATCGATGTTATAAGAATTGATGGACAGACCAGAAAGAATGCCGGCGTGGGATTGAATGATTTGCTGGCAGTAAAAAAGATTGAATCAAAGCCTGCACGAAGTGTGGTCTTGATGCCATTAGGTAACAATAATATTGTTGTTGATAAAGAGTTCTGTGAATTTGTAAAAAACAGGTTAAGGGGTTTTCCAGTAAATGAAGGCGATGAGATATCCGTTGTGATCTTAGGTAACCCTATGGACTTTCGGATCGAACGAGTGACACCGCGCACAATAGCAAAGATTGAACGATCAACCAAACTTACTATAATGGCAGAGATAGCACTTGAACAGAAGCCACGGGTAACTTATGAGGAAATCGGCGGTTTGAAAGAACAGATAAAGCGACTTCGAGAGATTGTAGAATTGCCGTTGCGGCATCCAGAGGTATTTGTACGCCTTGGTATCGAACCCCATAACGGTATACTCATGTATGGATCTCCTGGCTGCGGAAAAACATTAATTGCTAAGGCTCTTGCGTCAGAATCAGAAGCAAATTTCTATATTATTAATGGTCCAGAAATTGTGAACAAGTATTACGGAGAAACAGAGGCAAGATTAAGAGATATTTTCAAAGAAGCAAAGGATACATCTCCTAGTATTATCTTTATCGATGAAATTGATGCCATCGCTCCAAAAAGAGAGGAGGCCTTTGGTGACGTCGAGAAAAGGGTTGTTGCACAATTGCTTGCTTTAATGGATGGTATGTCCGAGCGAGGAAATGTAATAGTACTTGGTGCAACGAATAGACCAGAAAGCATAGATCCTGCTTTGAGACGACCTGGTAGGTTTGATAGGGAAATAGAAATAGGTGTTCCTAATGCAGAAGGGAGAATAGAAATTCTTCAAATTCATACGAGGGGAATGCCACTTGCTGCAGATATAGATATGCGACAATTGGCATCTGAACTTTATGGATATACAGGCGCTGATATTAAGGCGTTATGCAGAGAAGCAGCTATGAAAGCTCTCAGACGATACCTTCCAGAAATTGATATCGAAGGAGATAAGGTTTCATCAGATACGCTGGAGATGATGGAAATTAGAACTAAAGATTTCAAAGAAGGAATGAAGGAAATAATTCCAACTGCAATGAGAGAATTTTATGTAGAAGTCGCACGAGTCAAATGGAGCGACGTTGGAGGATTATATGAAGCAAAAAGAACACTATATGATAATCTTATTACCGCGATTAAAGATCCTGATGGCTTTTATAAAATGGGCATAAGGCCGCCCCGAGGAGCTTTATTATTCGGACCTCCTGGCTGCGGTAAGACGTTGATCGCAAAATCTCTAGCTACAGAGAGTAGTGCTAATATAATAGTCGTACGTGGACCTGAGGTCTTGTCTAAGTGGGTAGGAGAGTCTGAAAAAGCAATACGAGAAATATTCAGGAAGGCAAAGGCTTCGTCTCCGTGTGTTGTGGTATTTGATGAATTAGATTCTCTTGCTAGACCTAGAGGCGGGACCGAAGATTTAGCCAGTAATGAACGAGTGTTGTCGCAGATTTTAACAGAAATGGATGATTCTGGATCCGCAGGAGTTATTGTGATAGGTATTACAAATAGACCTGATCTGATTGATACATCTTTGCTTCGTCCAGGAAGACTGGATCTAATAATTTACATTGGTTCACCCGACGATAGGGCACGGTATGAAATTATGAAAATACTTACCTCATCCATGCCGTTAGCAAAGAATGTAAATTTAGAAGATATTTCTGGATCCACAAAAGGATTTAGCGGCGCAGATCTAGTTGCTTTATGCAGAGAAGCTGCTGTTAATGCGATGAGAACCAAATCAAATATAGTTAATAATACTGACTTTGGTAAGGCATTACATCTAGTAAAGGCTTCAATAACTAAGGATGTAGAGGAGTGGTACGAAACCATGAAAAAGAGTGTAACTTATGCGATGCCAAGACCCATAGATAAAGCATTCTATGGATAATATTAGCAGATGAGATTTCCTTTGCATTAGATAGAAGATGCCATATAAGCTTAAAAAGAAATTCGAAAATAGTTAGATTATCGCTAACTCAACGTACTTTATAGGCGAGTAGTTGAAATATTGAATTTTAAAAGAGAATAGAAACAATGCGATTCTATCTATTACCAAGAGAAACGTGGGATAAAAATTGCGTCAGTACTTATTACGAGTAGATTACGTATTAATTCTTCAAAAGAGATAATGATTAACAAAATAAACATTCTAAATTCTTGTCATCTGTATTTAATCTATTTAGACCATGTTTGTCTATCTACATTTATTAGTCTGCCTTACGCATTGCCTTCTTCTATTGTTATCTATCTATCTATCTATCTATCAATCATTCTACTAAGTCGTGCACGAATAATTATTGGCCAAGACATCGAATCTATACTAAGAGCTGTCATAATTCCAATGGAAAAGCTACAATTGCTATTATTATTCTAACAATTATTTTCCAACTGTTATTGAATCATTAATTGTTTATAAAATTTTCATCATTGTATTATCCAAGAGCATTTATCTTTATACACTTGATAATCAAATTAACGAATCGCGGCTATGTAATACCTTGATGTATTTACAGATGCTGTTGCTGCCGAATCTGTAATAACAATCTAGTGTTAAAGATGGTGCTAGCTGCCTATTAGTGATATATTATTGTGTGTTCAATGCGATAATAACATTGTCTTCTTAGAATTTTCGTAAGTTATTCGCAAAATATTATATTATATCATAATGCACCTATCTATACAGGTGCAGAACTCCTACAATTCTAAGGGTTGCCGATATTATTTCAATTACAAGACCAGCCAATTAGTATCAACTCTAATAGCAAATTGTTGTAATGGAAGGTAACTAACATAAATTTACAGACGATACGTTACCATTATCCTAATCATTATCTATGTATATACAACAGAAGCGTTAAATCCAAGCCTTATCAGTTGATATCAAACAGGTCTGAAAATTGGCTACTGAGGATCTTTTTGTTGTATTATAATAATACTTGTTAGCGCTAGGATTTTTGGAGAGCTCGCTCAGAGGTTTCATCAGCCAGCACTGGTCGGCGAGATATTAGCAGGGATTATTCTTGGCCCATCATTATTATTGATAGTTGTACCAAATGAAGATCTGGCAGTATTATCAGAACTTGCTGTATTCTTCCTAATGTTCCTCGCTGGTTTAGAAATGCATCCTGAAGAGATCAAAAAGGCTGGGAAATCAGCAATAATTATATCATCTCTTGCATTTGCCCTTCCACTTCTCGGAGGCGTTGCAATATCGCTTCTTTTTCAACTTGATACTATACAAGCAATGTTTATGGGTCTGCTTTTGTCTATTACTGCAGTACCAGTTAGCGCAATTGTATTGATGGAATTAGGGATTATAAGAACAAGACTTGGAAACGCCGTAATCACTGCTGCTGTTATCAATGATATTTTTTCTCTTGTAATTCTATCAATTATCCTTCAGATTAACAATATCAATAATCCAGGGCAAATAGATTATACTGCTATAGGTTTTTCAGTAATAAATATTGGCTCTTTCATTGGTGGGATATTTATGATTGATCTGTTCTTTAGAAAAACAAGTCATTGGCTTCCTAAGAGAATAGCACCACTGTTTTCTAAGATGAAAACAAAGGAAGCAGCATTTGGGATGTTACTGATTACAACGATTACCATTTCACTTATCGCTCAAGAAGCTGGGCTACATTTTATTATTGGTACGTTCTTTTCTGGATTGATAGTCTACAAACAGATTATTGGTAAGAAAAATTTTGATCGGGTGTATGGAATTGTCTCTGCTATTTCATTTGGTTTCTTTGCTCCGATATTCTTTGCATTAATAGGGATACAGTTTAATGCCCAAAGTCTTCTTAATGCCATACCACTATTCTTATCTCTTCTTGCAGTGGCAATAATTGGCAAAGTAGGAGGGGGCTCGCTTGGTGCAAGACTGGCCAAATTCAACAAGGAACAAAGTTTATCTATAGGATTTCTCATGAACGGAAGAGGAATGGTTGAATTAGTGATTGCATCCATTGGATTTTACTCGGGCATATTGGACGTAAAGCTTTTCTCTGTTGCTGTTGCAATAGGAGTAATAACAACCATTCTGGCTCCTGTATTAGCTCGGTCTTCTATCGAAAAGTCAAAGATTAAAACAAAGTATCTTTTTTTGGAGGAGTCTAATAATTTAAAAAAAACTTCTTGATTTAATATTAAAATTAAAATAAAAGCTTTCTAAAATAATTGATATTGTTTTTTAGAAATAAGGTGAAACGAGAAGCGATCAAAAGGCACATCATAATGACTCGACAAGTAGCTGATGGGATAATAACATATGCTAAAAGCTGGCATCCACATGAAGGAATTTTGATTTTGCAAGGTAAAATCAAGAAGGAAGAAATTATAGTAGAGGGTTTGATAATTCCGCCTTTTTCAATGCATGGTCCTTATTATTCTGGATTTTCCGGATACCAATTGCCTTTTGATCTCTCATATATAGGTACAGCGCATTCACATCCGGGTGGCTCAAACAAACCTTCGCTCGAGGATTTAAATAATTATTATGGTTTGGTCTCAATAATTATTAGCTACCCTTACGAAGATAACACCATTGGAGCTTTTGACAGAAGTGGCAAGAATATGGAGATAAAAATCCTATCCTCTGACACCATTTGAGATATTTAGAAAACTTAATAAAAGAATATTGGCAATCTCATTTGTAATATGAACTGGATGGGCCATTCGATGGTATGGATGATCATTATATCAGTTGTCATAAGTTTGAATCTATCCATAATCTTTCTAGTTTCCGTCTCCCTACCGTTAGCGATGGCAATTTTCATTGGCACCTTTTCTTATATGATAAAACTAACAATATTAAGCAGAGAAATGGGCAATGATAATATCTTCAATGAATTGCTTCCAGGATCAGCAATAGATTACTTACGTATTTCCAGCGACTACGAGTTTAAAAGTAAAACTTATCATTCTATCACATCAAAAATGCGGAGAGAAGAGTTTTAAATTTGACACTCGAACAACTACGTGAAAAGGCTTTTTTTCATAATACTATTGATGTATGGATAATGTTGTGCGAAGAGAAAGGTTGGAACTGGTATAATACCAAAGCTTATAGAAAGTTCGTTGCTCATCTTAATTCAGAGGGAGTAAAGATGCAGAAATTTCCTCTTTGTATAAAGGAATCCGGTGGAATGTATGAACGTGGCAAAGATAAGACCAAATTCCTGGATGAATTATCTCAGCTCTCCTCTTATGATTCTGCTGCATACACAATAAAATTAAGCGCAGATACTCTTTCCTGCGCCAGATCATTTAATTACAATTGAGATTTTTGAACAAAATTCTTTTGTATTAACACATGATTAGTTTATAGTTTTATTGCATGAATTGCTGATAATCCCTTTGATTTTATGTCTTTTGCATCGATTAGATACTAATGACAGCCCGCGGATATAAAAATCGAATATGCCATACCATGAGAAGATACTTATGCTGAACTATATAATAATGATAATCAAATTGTCACATGTAAAATCCAATTATCTTTTTGAATTTTTTATTTCTAAATATGTAAAATGTTCATGTTAAGAACAGCTTAAATTTAAACTAAATGTATTTATTCTCATGTTGTTACTTTGGTCGGGATGATGTTGTTTGATGCGCATATACATTTAACAGATGACGAATTTACAACTTACAGAGAATTTATTGTAAATAACTTGAGGGCTTTAAAAATAAGAGCGTGTTCGGTTACAGTAAATATTGAGACCTCATTACGAAACCTCCAATATTTTAACCATTCAACTAATGATGTAATAACAAAATTTATAGGTATACATCCTGAATTTGCGTATAGAGAAGATCTTTCTAAATTCATTGAAATATTTAATGAAAATAGTGCCTCAGTTGAGGGTATTGGTGAAATTGGCGTCGATCCAACCTATGTCAACAATAAAAATACTATTCAAAAACAAAAGGAAGTTTTTGATTTGATGTTAAGCTTAGCGGAAGCTACAAAGAAACCTGTCTCCATCCATTCTAGGAGAGCACTGGACTACATATTAGAAACTATATATTCCTACAATATCGACGGGGTTTTATTGCATTGGTTTGCAGGAAATATAAAGCAATTAGAAAAGTCAATGGATATGGATCTCTATGTCTCCTATGGTCCATCTATAGTATACTCTATTGAAAAAAAGATATCATTAAAGAATACTGATAGAGATAGAATTCTTGTGGAAACGGATGGACCTGTTAGGTATTCGAGATGCTTTAATAATTATCCAGCAATGTCCAGTTCTTTTTTAGTAACCGTTGTTGATTGTGTCGCTAAAATACTTGATTTAAGCTACGACGAGACCTTGGATATACTCAGAATTAATTCCGAACGCTATTTAAAAAAGACATTATAACAAAGATAAAATACCTTGCTATTTGATCTTTTCTTGATGGACCGAGTTAAACGCATTTCTACTGAGCTTTTGGAAAAATATCCAGATAGGTTCAGTGTTGATTTTGACGAAAACAAGAAAATTATTAAAGAGATAGCTGTAGTG
>JBKPPX010000300.1:0-2204 GCA_046733815.1 Thermoproteota archaeon
ACCCTATTCGTATAATTCTCAAATGGCTGTCAAACGCTAATATAAAAGAACGAATATATTTTCAGGAACAAATTACATTAAACTATCAAGGTTAATTTTTTCTAAAAGTGAACAGATTAAGGATTTCAAATAACGATTTTCTTATGATAATTCTTTTGTATAGTGAGCTATTATAAACATAATAATACCAGGTTTTATCTACTAATAGAGATATTACAAATATGATATCTGATTCTAATAGTGAGGGTAACTATGATACGCATTATCATTCATTTTCAAACAATGAAAGAGAAGTACTATACAAGGCCATTTTTTCAAGGCGTGACGTTCGCTCGCATTTTATCAGTGGCAAAGTTATTCCACATGATGTTCTATTAAGAATTCTAAATGCTGCTCATCATGCGCCCTCAGTAGGTTTTTCGCAGCCATGGAACTTATTTTAATTAAAGATAAATCAATTAGAGCACAGGTAAAAGAATCTTTCTTAAGAGAGCATAAAAAATCAATTTCAATGTTAGACGATGATGCACAAAGACAAGAAAGGTACACTTCACTGAAGCTAGAAGGCATAATGGAATCGTCAATAAATATATGTGTTACCTATGATTCTAGTAGATTCGGTCCTTTTGTGATAGGAAGAACGTCTATAGCTGAAACTGGTGTATATAGTGTATGTTGCGCAATTCAGAACCTATGGCTTGCTGCGAGAGCAGAAGGTATAGGGGTCGGTTGGGTTAGCATACTTGCAAATGAAGACTTACAAAAAATTCTGCTAATACCTAAGCATGTTAAGCCAATCGCGTATTTGTGTCTAGGTTTTGTGAAAGAATTTGCAGAGAAACCAGATCTAGAAAAAATAGGTTGGCTTCCTAGGATGGAATTAGGTACTGTTATCTGTTATGAGCAATGGGGAGTATCAAAATCCCATTCGTGGTCAGAATTTTCTAATATTGTTGATTATTATAAAACCAATCGCTAGTCTAAAGTGGAAAAAAAGCATCCTAATTAAATTATTATTAAACTGCCATTTAACTTCTATCTATAAATACTACTCTTACTAATGTTTATTCATATAGAACGGCATTCACGCAGAATATTTGGTCTCCAACTTCCTGTGCGCGTCTCCTATCCGCATATAAAATAACATTAAATCATTTGTTATGGATGAGAAGAAAAATTGATTATCTTATATTTCTATATCTATCATTCTCAACGAGTCGGGTTCTCCAATTTTCTTTCTCTGTATCCTTTAAGTCGTATCATAACAAGATAAAGTAACGATGACACAACAAGGCTAGGAATTGTAGCGCCTATTTTGGGTAATTCTGCCATATGAATTGGTGAAAGTGATGATAAAAGATAGTATACTAATACTCCTATAGACCAAGAGATAATAGCCGTAAATCCAATCTTTAAGGCACTTTTTCCGTATATCATATCTTTTGTATATTTACGATTCCTTACAATATAATAGTCAGTTAGAACTACACCAAATAAAGGTACAAATACAGCACCTATCAAAAGAATAAAAGTCTCATACTGTGCGATAGGAATTATCATAGCAAGAATAGTACTAAGAGATGTAAATCCAACTATCAAATATCGTTGATTTAGTTTATGATAAATATTTTGGCTAGAGACTGCTGCAGAATAAACATCTGCAAAGGTGTTATCGGTTTCATTTACTACAAGTATCAGTATGAGGAACCCAAAAAACATTGATTGAATAGCACCAATTATTGCAACAACGTCAGTAACACCAAGTAATATTCCTCCAAAATAAAATAAAATATTTGTTATTGCAAACCCTATAATTGTCGCTCTTAATGCACTATTACTACTTTTTGCAAATCTGTTGTAATCTGCCGCAAGTGGCATCCAAGATATTGGCATAGCTATTACGATATCAAGCGCGGAGAAGAAGGACATTCCATTACCTGGCGATGATAAGATTTTTGGAAGATTTTCTGATGTCATCAGACTAATAATCATTATTATAGATGATGCATAGACTATCCATATAGCAAATTTTCCTAGCCACTGTCTTACCACTGTAAGTGGTCCGAGGATACCAAGTAAAGTAACAAAGCCCCCAAATACAATAGTCCAAATATAGAAGGGAACAAATTTACCAACCAGCATCTCTGCAGCTTTTGACATTATCATGATTTCAAAAATAGTCCAGCCAATAAGCTGTATTACAT
>JBKPPX010000301.1:0-2274 GCA_046733815.1 Thermoproteota archaeon
TGTTCCTCTGATTGAAGAAAGACTGAATGTATCCAAACAAGAGTCTACACAAGAAGCAACTGTAATAAAAGAGCCAGTCACTGAAACAAAGACAGTAGAAGTACCACTAACACACGAAGAAGTTACGATTGAAAGAAGGCCACCTAGGGATAGGAAATATACGAGTATATCATCTGAAAGTCCAGTAGATTCCAAAACAGAAATAAAGATTCCACTAAAGAAAGAAGAAGTACAAGTTACAAAGCAGCCCTATGTAAAAGAAGAAGTGGTTGTAAACAAAAAACCTGTAACTAAAACGCAGCAAGTTAATGAACAAGTTAGAAGTGAAAAGGTGAGTAGTACTAATGATAAAAATATGGAAGAATTAGAAGAAAAAGGAAAGTAAGTATATTGAGAGATCCATTCTGATTTTTTAGTGTAATAACTTTAATTATTGTTTAATAAAATAATAATGATCTTTGTTTCATATATTTGGGCAAAAATTGAAAATGACTGTGACCTTTGTGCTTTTATTCTAGATAAGGCTTTAATTTTTCAAAAGACAAATTAGGGTTTGCGGAAGTAAAAACCACCGATGTTTTAGAGGCCACCGGATGCTAATCGCTCTTCACTTATACATTCTGCAAAGCCACTACATTTGTTTGACTGTTTTTGGTCGAAACCGAAGCTTGTATCAGCTCCGTCGCCATCTCCTTCACCGTCGTTGCAATAACTCATTGTACAGGCACTAAACTTAATCCTGCTCATATCAATGCTACAGCTAGATTCCAACCATTAGTAAAGATGTCTTGTTCATATTAGTCTTCTTTAACTATCTATTGGTATAGTGCTTCGAAAAATTAATTCTAGATTATATACTACATATCTTTGGTATGTTATTATTAGATTATCAATTAATAAGTAATTTATCCTTAATCAGAAATATTTGCTGCAATAGTTCACGAATACTTGAATCTCAATAGAAGCTCACTGGTAGAATTCAGTAAATATGTCTCGCATATGTTGCGGAATATCCGTTATCCTTGACGTCTAGCAAAGAAGAGTTGGAGTGGGATTAGAATATCTATAAACAGAATGGTTATTCTGTCTTGCATACCACTGAAGCCGTAGAATTCACATATTTTTGCATTATGATAGAAATTTATGGTATTTATTATATCCTTCTATTTCATAGATCATTAACAAAGTTAGTTACACGACTGTTGGATATAGACTATATAAAAATAGTACCTATTGATGAAAAAAACAATAACTAAATTTTTATCTTTATACTATCATCTTCAATTTTAGTTTCATATATTTCTTGATCATATGTCTTAATATGAGCCATTACTTGTCCTGCATGTTCCAAGTACATTTGCCATGTTTTTGGTAGTGGTTCCATTTCTTGTGAAGGTGTCAGTATAGGCTCTTTAACCTTTTTACCAGTAGTAATATCAAATCTTGCTCCATGGAAAGGACATGTTACAATGTTATTATTTGCTAGATTACCCATTGAAAGTAATGCATTCATATGACCACATCTATCATTTAATGCATAGAATTTTCCATCTATATTAGCAATTAGTATTTCTTTTCCTTTTACTTCTATATGTTTCATTTGTCTGTTGGCAATCTCTATATATTCATCAGCACCAATATCACGAGCCTTGCTCATTATTATCTAACAGATAATTGTATTCATGCTATTATTATATTTAGCAGTATTATTTTCGCGTTATATTCATAAATCATACTTATAGATATTTTAGGAGATTTACGGCCAGAGCCAAAGGATACTATTGGAGCTATAAGCCGATCTACTTATTGTTATAATATTATTTATTATGATTAATAAATAAAAAAGCAAACACATGGCCTATGTGACAGTTGGGAGAGTGTAGATATCCACTTTGGTTCCATACAAAAGAAAAATCCTGTATGCAAATATTCTAGATAATAACTGATTTTGGAGAGATAGTAGCTCTGCTCTATAATTTTCACAATAGTTAATTTTATATCATTTATCTTACAAGCATAATAAAATGAGGAGAATGATGGAGAACGCAAAAGCAAGTGTATTTTAGTAGGCTGTAGTTCTCAGGTACCTTATCGATTAACTGGTTAGTCATTTTCTGCTACTTAAATATCAAAGCCATAAGTATTGATTCAATAAAGGCATTGTTCCAACCATTACTCCGAAAGAAGTCTAAAAATAATAAAACACCTCAATAAATTTTATTACTAAGATAAGGTTATACTATTTTAGTTGAATGAGTATTCAGATAATATTCC
>JBKPPX010000302.1:0-7434 GCA_046733815.1 Thermoproteota archaeon
ATCAGTCTATACTTAAAAGGCATTGATGGGATTACTTCACCAAAATATACATCATAATGATCGGGACAGAATTTGAGTATTACCTGAGCCCTTTGTCTCTGTTCAGGAACGATTTCTCTATTATCGCTTACGGCTTTTGCTATATTAACCTGTTCACGTATATATTCGTGCTTAGGACATGGACAATTCTTACCTCCCGGATGCTTATACGCCGGAATGTTCTTCCAATCTAGATTTGGGAAGTCTCTCTCAAAATCGTCCAAAAGCGATCAATAGTCTGTTATAACGTCATGTCATATAAAGGTGTGGGAGACTTAGTAATTATAAAAACCGTCACTCTCTACCATATTAAAAATTACTGTTCAGAAATGAGAAAAAATATATTTTCGAAGTTATAAGAAAACGACAAGTAGCGTGACAAGAGACAAATACAGTAATGGAAATAGCAGTGCAGCTACTACTACTACTACTGCCGCTAGAAATAATACTATAAAGAGCAGTCAGAATTCAACAGATTCAAACCTCAATACTCTACTCGAATTCAAAAAAACTCTGGTAGAAGAGCAGAAAACGGGTGAAATAAAAATTCAGGATCTCAACAATAAGATTGAAGGTACCAAGAAGCAGATTGATGAGGAAAGAATAAGGCTAGAGGATTTTCGTATCAAATTAAAAGAAATTAACGATCAGAAGGACACAGAATACTCTAAATTTACGGAACTGAAAAGTAATCTTATACAAGCAAAAAATCAAATGAAATCTCTCGATGAGAAAGCAGGTCCGACTGGATCCTCCAAATTCCGTAAGGAACGTTATGATCTGGCTAATTTGACCAAAGCTTTTGAACAGATAGAGCGCGACATCCAAACAAAGAAATTATCCAAAGACGAAGAGAGAAAATTAGTTGCAAGGTCAAAGGAAATTGCTACCAAATTATATGCATTGAAGATTATCCACAAGAAAGAAGATCATTATAGAAACATTTCATCTCAATATGACGCAATAAAAACAAAAATGAACAATATCTTTGACCTGAAATCAGAATTTGGTAACAAGATTGGCGAACTAAAGAAAAGCTTAGATTTTCTTTTAAATTTACGTGAAAATTTATACGAAGAGAGAAGAAAAACAATTCGCGATGTCAGAGAATCGGCGGCAAAATTAGAAATGGTTGAAACACAACTCAATGCAATAGAATTTAGAAAATCGCGTATTCAGGCTGCTGAATATAGACAAAGAAAACAGAAGGAAAGCGGAGAAAGACGAGAATCGAGATATGAAGTGGCTCAAGAGAGATCTAAAAGAAGTAAAGAGAATCAAGAAAGATGGAATACATTAAAGGAAGCCGCATTAAAAAAGATGTCAAGTGGCGAAAAGCTAACATTTGAGGAAATGAAGCTAATCTTTGGTGACAGCAATAATCCCGATTAGTTGCAGTTTCAAATGACTGAGTTATCTTACTGTAGTAGTTTGTATAACGTCTTTATTTATTTTTATTATTTTAACTCTAAAACGTAAGAGAAATATAATTATTTCATGATCTTGAAGTATCAGTAATTTTAATCTAACTTTATTTTAAAGCTGTTTCCCAGCTAGTCATAGTTTAATAGAATAACAACAAAGCCAAATTTCTGATTGGCCTGTTTTAGTACGTAAATACAGAAGATCCCTTTCTTTTTGGCTGTGACGAGTAAAAAACACGTCAAATATAAGATCTAGAGATATTACGTAGGTTACAATTATATGAGAATGCAATGAAAAATAACGTTAAGCGGATAAATAATGACTAATAAATATTGCAGAAAATTTCTTGTAAAGAAATGTGAGCTTTGGGCAATATTTCGCTCTGTGATGAACTGAGTGACAAGAATAGTTATTTTATAGAAAGATATAGATGTCAACAATGAAATTCTTGGTACGTACAGTAACTTATAATTGCCTCAATTTCATATTGTATCAAGGTTGTGAATGTCTGACACAAGGCAGCTTCTGGTCCGTAGGATCAAGGATGGAACAGTAATAGATCATATTGAATCTGGCAAGGCATTGCTCGTACTACGTACTCTAGATATTACGGGCAAAGAGGGAAACGTGATAACTGTTGCCTTAAACGTTCCAAGTAGCAAACATAATAAAAAGGACATTATCAAAGTAGAAAACAGATTTTTAGAAAAAAACGAAACTAACAAACTTGCCTTAATTGCTCCTCATGCAACTATTAATATTATCAAAGAGTACAAATTAGTTGAAAAACGTAAGATTCAACTTCCTGACTTTATAACTGGAGTTTTCAAATGCACTAATCTTAAATGTGTTACTAACAGTGATGAATATATTAAGCCTGTTATAAATATTATAGATAAAGAAAAAGTCATATTAAGATGTAAATATTGTTTTAGAACTCTTACAATAAACGAATTAGTATCTTGATTATTATGTAATCATACTATCGCAATTTATGTTTACCATCAGGTAGGGACAAGATAGACTTGTTCACGAGAAAAAATATTATATATATTCTCATGATTGTCCTAGGATTATGATTGCTACGACGATACCATAAATTGCAATTGCTTCCCCAAGAGCTGTAAACACCAGTGCCTGTGATCTAAGTTCGGGTCTTTCGGTAATAGCTGCAAGTCCTGCTGCACCAACTCCTCCAATGGCGATACCGGCGCCTAGAGCAGCTAGTCCAAAGGCAACTCCTGCTCCTATAAATTTCAAAGACCCACTAGCAGATGCTGTTGCTCCGTCTTGGGCATAAGCATTATTTGTCAAATGTCCTACAGCAAGTAGAGTTACACCAATAATCATTGCTATTGTTGAAAATGACAGTAATTTCATAGACAAGGTAAGCAAGATAAGGTGCCATATTTAACTATAACTAAACAACAGAAAAGGTAAATTTTATAGATAATGAGGTCCCTAAGATTATAAAAAGTAGTTCATGATATGTTATTTTTAGCATTTAACTTTAGGGCTTCTTTTTCTTATTCTAATTTTGTATATATAAATACATATTGATTCATTCTGTTCAATACAATATTACAAGCAAGAACATGCCCCTAATAAAGAATAGTCATATTCTAAAAGTATAATGACCAAGAATTATGTATTCACAATTACTGCACTGCAAAAAGCATATTTAGCGTATTTATAATAAATATTTTTATGCATTAATATGTAGTTATCATTTGTCATATAATATAGAAATAAAAAGGGAGTGCGTTTGACTAATACTAAACGAATTTTATCTTTGACACATGAACAAGATGTAGACGGATTGTTTTCTAGTGCAATCCTAAAGAATGCCTTTCCTGATACTTTAGTATTTCTTACAAATTATGGACACAAAAACGTAGAAAGAACTGCCGCGGCAATTAAGTTCAATGTGGCTAGATCAAGGAAGAATGGAACAATTGTAATCAGTGATTTAGGTGCTGACGATGTACAAGATATTAAACCTATAGAGGATGCCGCTAATAATGCAAGAAATTATGGATGGGATTTCCTATGGCTAGATCATCATGTTTGGTCTGAGAAAATAAAAAGAAGAGTAGAATCGTTTGCATCGTTGATCTTACCAAATGACAAAATGAAATGTACTGCCGAATTAGTTTATGAAAAATTCGCAAACAATAGAAGAACATGTGAAAAGATAGCTAAATTCGCACATATTGTTGATTTTCGGTTACAAGAAGTGCACAAGTTGCCGCCACTCCCAGAGATTATTACCTATTACCGTAGTATGCCTAACCCATATCCAAAGTTGCAGTCTATAGTAAATAAAGCATCTAAGGGTATATTTTGGGATGACGACTTGCAACAAGACTTTGACCAATACGTTCCGGTAAGGGAATCTGCCTTGTCCGCTGCAATGAAATCTCTTACGATTTACGATATTTGTAATCACAAAGTAGCTATCACAGAGTCGCCAAGAATAATCTCTAAAAGCATTTTGTCGGAAAAAATATTTGTAGAGAAACCAGAGGTGAATCTTGTCATTTTATTCGCTCCAGATGGAAAAGTAAGTATCAGAAGAAACCCAGGATCTGATATAAAATGTGATGTTATCGGCCAGAGACTAAATGGTGGGGGTCATAATTATGCTGCAGCAGGTTTAATAAAGAATAGTAGTAATGAAAGTCTAAAAATAGGACAAGTAGCGCAAGAATTAGAGACTATTTTGAGAAACATATAGTATAATTATATTAAATATGTCATGAAACAGGCATTAGGACATAGAATAAAGGTTCGATTAAAAAATTCATGTGGATGCGAATAATTACCTTGTTAAATTTCTGGATATTTCTTATGACAATAACAATAAGGTCCTTGACGACATCCAACAATGTCCCATCTTGAGCTACATCTATGTCAATAGAATTAAATACTTAACACTATGTTATCAGAACTTAGCCAATATCAGACTGAAATTGAATTCAAATTTGATAAAATATACTTAAAAGCGTTCTGTCTTGATTAGCGTTTTTCTCTTGTAGTTGAGTAAGTCCTCTTTTATATTTTCAATCATTGAATCATGCTCGGTCTTTAATCGCATTTTGGCAACATCAAACATTTTGTTGATAGTATCTTGCGCCATTTTATATCATCTTCTTCTTATCCAAAACAAGCTTCACTTTTTTGAGTCTGACGAATTCTTCTCTTTCTCTTTCCTCCAAGGTTGCTTTTATAAAGTAAATAGCATCCTCATATTGGGGAATAATGACAAATTCTAATGCATTTATTAGTTTTTGTGTTCTTTCAAGCTCTTTAGCTAAACTGAAGATTGCATTTTCATATTCTGCTGCCTTACATATTCCTGGCAGTGCTTCCTTTATTAGTATCGCTGCCTTATCTACGTAAGCATTTGTGTCGGCAAAACCATATGCTATTGTTTGTGCCCCTTCTTTTGTCGTTACCTGAAGAGTGGGTACTTTAACATCAACAATTCTGCGAATATTGACATCAACTTCCATTGTAGTTGGTGTAGAGGTTGCAATGGATTCGATATTTGACGTACCCAATGAAAGATATGCATCATAGACTGACTTGTAAATCTCTTCCAATGGTAGCCAAATATCTTCTCTTGCTTTGTTTGCCTCTTCAATCATTTCATCTATTTTCTTCAACAATACTTCCCGCTTATCGTCGAGGATTTTGTGAACCATTTTTGAGACTTGCATTGAGCGCCGGATCTTGATCAATTCAATTTTAGTTGCCGTAACTCTTGTGCCAAAGGACATAGGTTAGTATTACGCTCCTCCAGTTCCTTTATAGAACTGCCTTACATTCTTATCCTTTATCTTAGTTAGTTCTCCTTCCGGAAGCATTGACAAGACATCCCATGCCTTGCGGAGGGTTTCCTCAAGGTTTCTATTCTCATCTGCATTTTGCTTTAGAAAATTATTTTCAAACGTATCCCCTACATCCAAATATTTCAGGTCAACACCGGTTAATCCGGCCCTACCAACAATTTCTGCAAGTGCTCTTACTTCTTGGGCTCTAGAATAAGCATCATAAAGCTGATTTCCTACTTCCATGTGATCTGCTCGAGTCTTGCCTTCGCCTACGCCATCTTTCATCAACCTTGAAAGAGACATGAGCACGTTGACTGGAGGATAGATACCTTTCCTGAATAAATCCCGGCCTAGAACAATCTGACCCTCAGTAATGTAGCCTGTAAGATCAGGAATAGGATGAGTGATATCATCTGCTGGCATAGACAAGATAGGCACTTGTGTTACACTTCCGTTTTCTCCTTTAATTCTTCCTGCACGCTCATAGTTATTTGCCAGGTCTGTATATAAGTATCCAGGATAACCCTTTCTACCAGGTACTTCTTCTCTCGCTGCACTAATCTCTCTAAGCGCCTCAGCATAGTTAGTCATATCAGTAAGAATTGCCAATACATGCATACCTAGATCAAATGCTAGATATTCTGCAACAGTTAATGCAACTCTTGGAGTTATGATTCTTTCAATAGCTGGATCATCTGCCAAGTTTAGAAAGAGCACACTTCGTCTAAGCGCTCCTGATTCCTCTAAACTACGTTTAAAATACTGTGCTTCTGAGTATTGTACACCTATAGCTGCAAATACTACGGCAAAATCCTCTTTAGTTCCAACTACCGAGGCTTGGCGGGCAATTTGAGCTGCCAAAATATTATGAGGCATACCAGAACCTGAAAAGATTGGAAGCTTTTGTCCTCTCACTAAAGTTAGCATACCATCAATTACTGAAACTCCAGTCTGTATAAATGAGGTAGGATATTCTCTTCGTTCGGGGTTCATTGGCTCACCATTGACATCGATAAATCGATCTGCAATAGGATCCGGTAACCCATCGTTTGGTCTTCCAAGCCCATCGAAGACCCTACCAAGTAGTTCCTGTGATACTGGCATTGTCATTGTTTTGCCTAAAAATTTTGCCTTTGTACCTGTGATCGCCAGACCCGTTGTACCTTCAAATACTTGAACAACTGCTCTGCCATACCCTACCTCTAGTACTTTACCAAGTCTTCTTTCACCTTCACTGGTCTCGACTTCTACTAGTTCATCAAAGGAAGCTTTAGTAATACCATCAACAATCATGAGCGGACCTTTAATTTCTGCTATCTTAGTATATTCTACGCTGGTAGATTCAGACAACTGCTTTTACCTCCTCACGTGTGACAACTTTTCGGAATTGCTCAGTCATCTGTTTATCTATATCATCCAGTTTTATTACTTGATCATCAGGAATTTCAAATTTGGCTTTGAGAAGTGACGGAATAATGCGCATAGCTCTAATATCTGCGAGAATCGCACCTTCTTTAAGGGATTTAAGAGATTCTTTATAGAATCTTACCATTAATTTGACTAATTTCAACTGTTTTTGGGGGCTGCAATAAGTGTCCACTTTGTCGAAAGAATTTTGTTGTAGTATGCCTATTTTTATCATTCTCGCTACTTCCAGAACCAATTTTTCTTCGTCTGGTAATGCTTCAGGGCCCAGCAATCGGACTATCTCTTTCAAAGTGTCTTCTCTCTGAAGTATATGATAAGATTCTGCCCTCAGATCGTACCAATCAGCACTTACATTACTTGTCCACCATTTTGAAACATCGTCGAGATATCCAGAATACGACTGCATCCAATTTATTGATGGATAGTGTCTTGAATAAGCCAATCTAGTATCAAGAGCCCAGAAGGTTTTAATGAATCTGATAGTATGTGTTGTTACAGGTTCTGTAAAGTCTGCTCCTGAAGGAGATACAGCACCTACAAGCGTTACAGACCCCGCTCTTTCTGGACTTCCCAACGCTCTAACGCGACCTGCTCTTTCGTAGAATTCTGCCAATCTTGATGCAAGATATGAAGGATATCCTTCTTCTGCAGGCATTTCTTCAAGCCGACCAGACATCTCTCTTAAGGCTTCAGCCCATCTACTTGT
>JBKPPX010000303.1:0-2733 GCA_046733815.1 Thermoproteota archaeon
AGCATTAGATGAAACCAAGAACAACATCAGAAGGACAACAGATGAAGCAAGGAAAGAAATCCCACGTTATACTCAAGCAGTTAATGAGTATCAAGAAGAAACTATTCAAGCAGCCAGACAGATGGCAGATAACTACTTAGAATCTCAAAGGGAAATTATCAATTCATTACAATCAGCATTAGTACCCCAGATAGAGACAGCAAATAGAGCAGTTACATCAAATTGGACATCTCCAAGAAATATGACTGAACATTATGCGAGACTAGTTAGCGCTTTTGCAGATAATACAATTGCGGTAACTAAATTAGTAAACAATGCTATGTTTGCAAATCTGGAAGCATTCAAGACATCTGTTCAAACAGCAAGAGATAATGTAAAGGAATTTTCTAGAATAGGCGTTAATAGCGCAAAAGCATGGGAGCATGCATCAAGAGATAGTGCTACTACTACAACAAGAAAAACTTTCTCTCAATAGAAAAGAAAATAGAAAAGAAGCAACTACAAAGAAAGCAAAAGATACATTCTCTACTGCATACTATTAGAGTTTATATGAGAAGTTATGCATATGAATGTCTATATCGCTGAGATATTATCTTTGAAAGTTTCAGAGTTAGTTTCTTTGGCTAGGTAGATAGGTAAGCAGTTAATACAGATCTCTAACACGATTTTTTCTTCACTTATTGTCAATGTTTATTTTAGCCTTAGACTTTAAATGATCCTCTTTAAAAGACTTAGCATTGATACCATCTCCTTTGTATC
Organism: Thermoproteota archaeon; assembly: GCA_046733815.1. Classification (GTDB taxonomy): domain Archaea; phylum Thermoproteota; class Nitrososphaeria; order Nitrososphaerales; family Nitrososphaeraceae; genus JAJNBK01. The sequence goes on from JBKPPX010000303.1 coordinate 760, forward strand.
TGTCTTCGCCTGATACCTTCTAAAAAAACCTTTGTAAAACGCTTCGTCTGATCAGATTAAGATTTTCCTCAAAAAAAGTAAAATAATTACTTCAATCTAGTAGTTTTCTACTTAGCATAATTACATACTATTCTCTTACAGGAGTGCTGAAAGATAGGCGAACCTTGTTCTAGCGTTCCTTTTAACAACAACATTATTACTATCAATAATACATGTTTGAATGTCTCCGATAGGTTTGTTTTTGACCTTAGAGAGACAGCAATTATTGTCTCCGCAATTTCAGCATAAGACTTATGCTGGTTAAAGTATAGATCTATTACCTGCTTTTTTCTTTCCTCAGTTATCTGCAAACTAATATCTTATTATATACATAATCGATACTTAAAAAGGGAACGATTCTGATACCATTTGCTTTCATATATATTCCTTTATTACCATCTACTTTCTTCTTAGAGTAACACTTCGTACAGCTTGAACTTTAAGCGCTTTTAAGATTTTACAATAATAGCATTCAAACCTTATATGGAGAAGGTAAACAAAAATGGCAGCAATATGTAGAATTGATAGACTTGAATCACGCCAAGAGGTGTGTCCTCATATATCTGGGAGTAACACAAACTCCTCCTCCTCGTCCATACAAATTAGAGGAAGATATCACAGTGTATGTAGTACCATTTGATCTGACAGCTCTAAATGAAGTGAAGTTCGAAAGTAAATGTGATGATTTTATGAATGAAATTAAAAATATTCTTAATTCGTTATACAATAAAAATTAAACAAGCATGTTCTCAAACTTATCTGAAATATCTCTCTCTATAAATCAACAATGTATTATACATCTTTTTGCCATTTTGCCATTTTTCCATCATTTATGTAATAAAATTCGATAATTCCAGAAATGAAAGTAACTTAGTAAAGAAATCAAGAATAACTTTTCTATTATTCTGATTTTAGTATAAAAATCTTCTAAAAAGCATTAATTTATATTCGATTTGCTTAGATAATCCATGGTCATGCCAATACTCTTGCCTGAAAGAACCTTTTTATACTTTGCAAAAGAAGTATTTGAAATGCAAGAGGCTAACTTCTACCAAGAACATCCTGAAAGGGAGGGCTGGTGGCTAAACGAATTAGATACTCTTGGAATTGATACAGAAAATAATAATAATAATGAACTATCTGATAAACAAGAGAACAGCAATTTAGTTGAAACGATTAAGCAGACACTATTAGAAGATTACAAACAAACATCATCTACTAACTATTAGCGACAATTAAAGCCCTCATTACACCAGGATTGTTTTTCAATAATATATAAAAAACCAAAATAACAATTTAGGAAAATATAAAACTAATATATATCACTTGCAATGCATCATATCTTCTGATACTACTATTACCGATAACAAACTTAATAGGCATCAGTTTTATATTTTCAGAAACCCGTTACATGACTAATGAAAAAGGATTACTTGTTTAAAAATCCAAATAATGATCGATACTAAAATGATAACCAATACTAAGAAAAATACTCCTTTTGACATCATTTCGCAGATGCAATGATACTAAACATGTTACAAGTATTAAAAATTAAACAACCATATTGGGAAGATGCAATTGTGTGTGCATTTTTTAATATTGTTATGTTCTTATTGTTGTACAAGTAGGCGTTTATATCTATCGCATCCTCTCATACAACAGGTATTGACTGGGCGGGATTATATCCCTTGTGGTAAAGAGGGTTCAACTCATTTTCTTTCAATTTATGGTAAAGACTATCAAGATTATATTGACCCTTTTCCTATTGGATGGCCTGTGAATTTCCTAAAATCTATTTTGGAGTGCTGCTGATATTTTCAGAGGATCCTTAGATCTTGTGGATTGTCATCAGCCTATACTGACTTTATTATTCTTAAAGAGGCTAAATGATGCTTTAGAAGAGAATCGTGAGAATAATAAGTAATTTAGAGACTT
>JBKPPX010000304.1:0-2891 GCA_046733815.1 Thermoproteota archaeon
ATATTTCAATGCATGTACTCAATTCAAAATAGTCATATAGTGTAAATCAATGGTATTAATATAACAGACTGAAGTATAAAAAATAAATAACAATCATATAGTAAAATAATTTTGCTACTAGATAAAATACATTTAGAGTAGCATAATTGTAAATGATCAAATCATAAAAAATAGATTGATATACAAATTAAAGTCTTTCATCATTGAAATTATATGCTTTAGATAAGAAGTCTTAAATATTGAGTTCTAGAAAATCAATCAATCAGAAGAACATGTTTATTTAATACAATTAAATGATTTTAGATATGCCAAAGCATATCAGTAGGACTCATGTCCCAGAAGATATTGATGTCAAGATTTCAGAAATTAATGATGGTATTTACAGAATTGCAGGTATGGTAAACACTTATGGAATTACTTTCAATCAATTTTTAATTGATGATGAACAGCCAATTCTTATTCATACTGGTCCTATTGGTATGTACAAGAAAATAGAAGAAAAAGAAAAAGAAATAATTCCATTACAGAAACTAACCTACGAAGCATTTCTGCATTTTGAGAGCGATGAATGGGGAGGAATGGCATTTATTGAATCTGCTGATGCAAGATTAGTATGCAGTGATTTAAATTCAAAGTTGAACCTGACTGGATGGTATAATATACCAACAGATCATATTTCATTTTGGGATAATGAAATCTTAAAGACAGGCAAAAGAAGATTCAAGTTTATTATGACCCCACACGTACATCATTGGGACAGCATGATGATTTTTGAAGAAACAAGCAAGGCACTTTTTTCATCTGATTTATTTATTCAACCTGGAGATAATAAACCGGTCATTGCCGATGATCTATCGGAGAATATGATTAACCTTTATAGATCTGCAGGAATATTTGCAAATGAAGAACCAGTAAGACTAACCACTACAAGACTTGCAAATCTATCACCAAAAATGGTCTTTCCTATGCATGGCTCCTGTATTGATAGTTCTATGTTTTCAAGATATATAGATGCAATAATGAAAAATAATTTTGCTTATTCTGGGATGTTATTAGGTCAGAAATTAGAGATGGTTAGTTAGTAAAAAAAATCATCATAATCATAAAAGGTAAGCCACCAATACAATAGATACCTCTCAAAAAACTTGATTTGTTTGGGTAGCGATTATTTCTTTAACTCGTTCTTCCTTTTTTGGTTTCTCTTCAGCATCTTCATTATAATCTGGTTTTTAGGTTCTTTGTCTTCATACTAGAACAAGATACTAATTTTCTCTGATTATTCTGTTACAAACATACTAGCATCATCAACTCCAGTTGCATTTGTAAGTACTTCTACTTTTATAGAATGATTCGCTGTTAAAAATAATACTTCTTCTATCTTTTCTCTGTTTTGTCTTTGTAGCTGATTATCAGCTACGTCTGGAACGCTATTTGTTGACCCTTTGATGATGCTGTAATGTGTATGTGTATATTATATATCTATTGGTATATATCCTTACTTTTTCTTTTTAATATTAATGATATTATTTTTATCACACATAAAAAAGAAGATAATCGATCTTCTTCAGTCGATGTAACCAGCTTAGATTCTCATTATGATATACTATGTGTATATAAATAATGTCACAACGCTAATATGAGTTGGTAGAAATGAGATAAGAACGATTTGACACAAATTTGCAATACACCCATAAGAGATTTTATTTTTCTTACATCTTGTTCTAGTCTTTATATTAAACCAACGATTAAAGATAGAGCATAAACTTTACATTTAGATTTCGAATATAATTATTGTATTGTTTGGCAAAGCAAAATGTAAGCTATGTAATAATAATGTCAGATTTGTATTAAAACACTTGAAAGAAAAACATCCAGAAACATTGAAAGACACAGATGTAATAAAATTAAATATGTCAAGGATAATGGAAAAATACTTTGTATGACATTATTTATGAATTGCAGGATTGACAGAATCCGTTGTACTAGTATTTCAATAACAAATTCTTCTACTAATAGAAAGAATGCATATTCAAGTTTTATTGTCATAGGTTGTCCATAAATGTAAATATACTATCATTTAAGAGAGAGACTATTTCAATAACCTTGTCTTTGTCTGACTATATCTTCAATCTTACTAATTATGTTTGAATGATCAGCTTTGGCTTCTGTTGTTACATAAATGAGATGGCAATCACTTAATGGCATGGTAATACGTTTAATCTTTTCATATTCTGCTAACACGTATTTTCCTTTTCCAATCTTTGGTGCAAGTTTGCTGCGTATTTTCCATGCATTTATGGCCAGCTTTAACGATTCTTTGCTTTCCTCTGGGGTAAGGATATTTTCAACACCGCGGCGATGATCAGAGTACATTATTTTGCCGTTAATATCACATATGGTAACTAAGCGAATGTTTGGATCGATGTCCATGATCTCTTCATAAATATCCTTATAATCCCCCCACTTATGATGATGAAAAAGCTTTCTTTGATGATCCTGCGCCTTGCAGCTATCAGAACAATAGTAGTTTCCACAGCAATAACACTCTATAGCATAATCTTGGGATTTCTTGCCACAGACAACGCAGGTTGCACTCATATCCATGTATATAATATAGAAGAAGTAAAATAAAAGCTATTTTCTTTTATGTTTTTGCTTTTGTATACATAATTTTATAAAGAAATGTTTGCAATAATTCAAATCTAATTTAATAATTATTTGTAATATGATTATAAAATCACAGAAAAAATATAACCAGTTAAAATCTTTATGGATTAAAAACGAAGTATGAAAAAGACGCTATTTTCAATACAAAGTGAAAGATTATTCATCTTAGGATTCAGTTCGAACCAATATATTTGACTGGGAATATATATGTCAATCTTATTAAC
>JBKPPX010000305.1:0-6234 GCA_046733815.1 Thermoproteota archaeon
CTGCCATTGTATGAGTCAATCAGAGCATAACCAACTAGTCTCAAAAGATTGCCTGAACTCCATGGAACATGAGTGGTATCTAGTAAGACAATAAGGGGCATAAGCCAATATGTATTTTTGCCGTCAGTTACAGGAGTTACATCAATTTTCTTTATGTTAAAATTATTATTAGATGATGTTCCAAAACCAAATTCATAAATAAAATATGGATACATTAATTCCATTCTTTCGTGTATGTCTTTATATCGCATAACGTGAATAGAACTTCCAGGATATGATAACATAAAGTTTGGTTCATATATCCAGCTTAATGGAGAAGATACATCAATACCTCCAGTTCCATCATAAAAGAACTTATTTATTTCATCACTATATGTTCTACCAACAGGAAAGGCAGACCAATCTTTGTCGAAAATACCGGTTCCACCGCTTTCGCCATAATACATATTTTTTTGTTTGAAATATTTAGTAGAATCTACAACATTTCCTGTGGCAGCTTCCAACATTAATACGCCTTTGGTCGTATGGGTATAAACTAGATGTTCATTATACCATCTATTTTCAGGAGTAACATCTACTGGAAGGTTCGGGCTTGTAGGAGCGGCCCAGTACATAGTATCATTGAACCTTACAATATCAATATCTGCGAGATTAACATCATTTTTCTGGCCTAATTCTGGTTTAAGCTTAAATTCTGCTGCCTTTTGATCCCAAACTCGTATATTGTCTAATGTATATTTGTTATCATTGACAGCTGGCTGGACTCTAGAGGGAGTTATAGATGGAGCTTTAATATCATAGTTTAAAATCTGCACTTTGTCGAGTTCAGCCAAATTTCGATTTACTGCAATTTCTTGGGCTACATATGGACCCATATATTCAATTTTCTTGGCGTCAGCTATGCTATTATTTATTGCCATAATTGATACAAGTACAACCGAAACCAAGAGAATCGTTACTAGTTTAACGTAAATCTGTTTTTTTTGAGGATATATTATAATCTTTGCGCTCTTCTTGTCGTATAGCCCATAACCAATAAAAACAGCACCAATAATTAGTGCTCCAAGTATTGCATATTTTGTATTGTAATTAATATTGGAACTAAAAAACATTGTAAACCCAGTCCATAAAAATGCTGAGCCAATAATAACTTCCACTGATGAAATATAGGATAACAATTTTGGTCTGCTTTCATTTAAGTCAGCTATGTATTGTGAGATAATACTTATGATACCTGCAACACCAATGTAAATGAAAATTCTAAGTCCTACAGCAGACAGAAGAGCCGGAATGATAAGAGTGAGTCCGGGAATAAGAGGTATCACATTTTCTTGTGCAAAATCGCTACTTAGGGTTATATTGACAAAAGGCAATATGAAGATTTTTGGAATAGATGTTAAACTAATATCGTTGCCTTCAAAGAGATATACTATGGCCATACCGAAAATCAAGTTGCTAAACAATGGTGCAAATAATACGATCTTTGTGATTTGCCATATGAAAAAACTTAACTTCTCCATCTTAAAATCAGGATAACGCATTATTATAGATGTGGGCGATTCGTAATCATTGCGCTGAAGAAATTTAATTATCATTCGAAAACTATACCAGGTCATTGAGTTTCTGCGGTGTAAGCTGAATCGTACAAATGCAATTGAGGCTAATATTACACCTGAAATTGTAGAATAGTACAATGGTTTAGTGAAAACATCACCAAATTCTACTACATTCATAAAAAGATTTACAGATTGATTTCCTACTATAGATATAATAATTACTCCTATGGTAGCAAATAAGATAAGACGTATGACTCTGCTAATAGCAAATCTTGAAGCCTTATCCTCGTTGTAGGTATCCCACAAACATTTTATACACAGGATGGGGCCATTTTAATATGTTTTTACTAGTAATCAATATTACTAATTATCCCTTAGTAGAATCTAGAGTGTCAGGTTTTTATTTTATAAGTTTTTTAAATGTATGCTAGTTTAACCTTAAAAAAAAGGATATAGTATAAGGCATGGCAATTCAAGACAGACAGACCTAATTTTTTTGATTTAACTTAACTTAATTCTGCAATTCCTTTGCAGATTAAATAAACTGCTACATATAATGGTAGTCGTTCCGTTTGTTTCTTTATTTTGAATGACTGACCTTTTAGTTTTAGGTTTACATGTGCTTTAACCTCCACATTAACTTCATTTTCTCCTAAAAGACACGCATCGATAAAAGGATCAAATAATTCAAGATCGTCACATCTTATCTTAGTCAGTCCACTTTTGCTATTTAAGGTACCTGGCATTCTAAATATTCTATGAATATCAGTTGTTACATTGGGATCGATACGTACGCCGCTTTCTCGAGTCAATCGAGACAACTCTTCTTTAAAACCATCATAACCCCCTTTCTGTTGTACTATATTATTCAATTTGACTGTTGACACCTGATCAATTCCTAGTTTATTTGCTATTCTTTTACGCCAGCCATAAGAAAGGCCGCTCTTTGGAAATTTAATTAGAACACCTTCAGGCCTTTTCCGTACTCCTATACTTTCAGTCATCATCCCAATACCCATTAGATAACCTACAATGTCTGCTCTAGCTCGGGAATCAAGGGTATTGAATCTATTGTCTAAAATATGAAGGTGAAATCCGTTGTTACCAGAAAAATAGACTTCTATACAATTTTTTTTTATCCCTAGATCGGTTATTAATAAATTAACTAACTTCATTACTTCTTTTTTTAGAGAATGTACACATTTGTTACAAGGAACTGATATGTGATTTAACTTGGAGAAATCACATTTAGGGCATGAATTAACATTCCTCTCTAATACTTGTCCACAATTTATACAGAGAAGGTAGGAATGATTCTGCTCGCATGGTAGATGCAAATCTTTTGCATCAATATCAAAAATTAAATCTGCTCCATCCCACTGTTTTTCCTGCATAGGATAGGTTGGAAATCTGTAAAACGCGTTTGAGCAGTAGATATCTGAGGGAGCCTCTCTAATCAAGGTGGCCAAAAGTTCTCCAATGTTTCTAAACGAAAGATGTCGCACGATCCCTGAACTAAATTGCTTGTATCCGAATTCACGATCTTTCATACGTGTTGGGATATCAATATTTTTACTATGCGTAAAATAATATTGTCTAAATGCACTCTTTATGAAGGCGATACTTTTGTCAGTATCTTTACTCGTAATCATGTCATTTTTTTGAAGAGTTTTGATCTAAATTGAATTGGATTCGTTATTCCATTACATTCTTCAGTCGCAAAACAAAGATTTTCATTACGGAGTTTTTCACAAGAAGGAACAGAATATTTTGTATGACTTCCACGGTTGCCAGCCAGATGCTCTACTTGATATTTTGTAATATTCTCATTATAATCAGGTGCATTATGAAAAAGTATTACAATATCATCTACACTTTTCCCTATTGCCAGCATATATGTCGCAAGCATCAGTCTTGCAGAATGTGGAAGATTTTCCCCTCTGTTCATAATCTCTAATGCTTTTTTTATACACGGAGGATAATGTGTAGGCTGGTACCTTCGATACTCATAGTGTGGCTGAAGTTTTTTTCTTAAATCATCTACCTTTGCTTTGATAGACTCTGGTAAGTTTGATAAAGTCATTGTCTTGACCCGAGAATAAATCAGTGAAGTTAGCTCGCTTCTAATGAGTCTTACAGTTTCATCGGCATCAAGATAGACATATCCATTATAGACTAATCTATTAATTAATTTCCATTCTTCTTCATGAAAATTTGGGGCTCGTGTAAGATAATCAGTTACTCTCACTTTGAATAAATTGTTGTCTTTAGAATCCAAATCAACATTGATTTTAAATAAATCTTCAAATATCTTGAACAATAGAAGACGTTTTCTTTCGTTGTTTCTTTCTTTTCTTAAATCCTCAGTCAAATACTTCTCAGCTCTCATTGCTTCGAACAATGAATACTTCTTGAGTATAGATTCACTGCCTATAGATTTTGCAATAATAAGTGTGACAAGAAATGTAAGTATTTCTATCTCATATTTATCTAATTTCTCGTAGACTAAGCCCTTGGTTATTTCCGTTTCTATTCTCTCCGCTGCTCTGTCAATAACATGCTTCATTTCAGGCCGATTAAATTCCTCAAAATCGAAATGTGTTTCCCTAATGTAATCTGAAGCCTCATTTAGAAATGAATACTTTGCCAGATCGCTCGTTCCAAGTTTTATAGACAATGTCTATTACAAAGTTTTTCTTCATACTAGAATAAAAATGCCACGTAACATTAGAACATTTGATTGTTATATCTTACACATTTCATTTATTTTAAATAATTTTTCATATTGCCGTCATCCTTTCGCTGGGAATTTATTTGATAAGCAAATAAAATTAGCTTCAACACCATTTCAATACTGACTAATAATAATTCCTAACAGGAACCTAGTATATAGATAACCTGTTGTACAACAAGTTCGTAAAGATCTCAAGAAAATCTTATATCGCAAAGTATGTTAAAATTCACTTACTGTGCATATATTAGTTATAAGATACTTCAGTTATATATGTATATACATATATATATAAATTAATTACTAAAAAATAATACTTTTTTATAGTTAAAACTTTTCCATACAAGCAAGCAAAGTTTGTTGTTATTGTTGAAAAATTAACAAATAGCATAATCAATGACAGTTAAAGTATATATGTGTGTTGACTTAATTAGAACTTAATTTCCACATTGATTCCAATAAGCGTACAGATTATGAAACATTAGACTTATCTTTTAAGATATTTATTAAATTGGTGATCACAAGAAGTTTTGCCATAATTAGAAAATTTATTGCTATAGTAACAAACCTTTGAATAAAAGGAATCAACTGATTCGAATTAAAAGCTAAATAGATATAATATCTATGCATGCTTCTTTATTTAATTAATTTAGATAACCAAATGAACCATTTATAGATATATAATGACAGTTAATTTAAAACATATGTTTGAGGAGTTCTTAAGAAGATGAGCAATTATGAAGAAATAATGACATTGGCACTTGAAAGAGGATTTTACTTTCCAAGTTGTGAAATTTATGCTGATGCTCCGGCTGGCTTCTGGGAGTATGGTCCACAAGGTGTCAATATGAAGAATAAGTTTATCGATCTATGGAGAAGAGAACTTGTCAGACGTGATGGAATGATGGAAATAGATGGCTCCCAAATCATGAGTAAGAGTGTTTTTATTGCGTCAGGACATATTAACAATTTTACAGATCCTATTGTCAAATGTTCAAAATGCAAATCCATTTTCAGAGCGGATAGATATATCACAGAAAAAACTGGTGAGAACATTCCTGAAAGAATGCCCAACGAAGAGATGGATTCAATTATAAAGAAGCATGACTTGAAATGTGCAAACTGTAATGGAGACTTAGACGCCGTTAAACGATTTAACATGATGTTCAAAGTTGACATAGGTCCAGCTCAGGATGAAGCCTATCTAAGACCAGAAACCTGTCAGACAATTTTCGTTGATTTTGCTCGAATTTTCAAAACTATGAGAGGAAAATTACCTCTAGGAATTGCTCAAGTAGGTAAAAGCTTCAGAAACGAAATAGCTCCAAGACAAAGCTTGCTAAGACTAAGAGAATTCTATCAAGCAGAGATCGAAGTATTTTGTAATCCAAACAAATTGAATGATTTGCCAAGATTTGAAGAAGTTAAAAACACAACTTTGAGACTTTATGATGGAACATCGTCCATTGAAGTGACAGCAGACGAAGGTGTTAGGAAGGGACTTCTGCCAAACAAATTAGTAGCATATTATCTTGCACTCTTGAATGAATTCTACGCAAAAACTGGAATAGATATGAAGCGCACTCGTTTGAGGCGGCTCACTAATACTGAGAAGGCATTCTATTCAACAATAGCCTTTGATTATGAAGTTGAGACAAGTACCGGTTGGCTGGAACTTGTTGCATGCAACTATCGTTCTGACTATGATCTTCGCGGTCATGCTTCTACAAGCAAACAGAATCTCGAAGTAATTGATCCGTCAGATCAGAAAAAGGTCTTGCCCCATGTATTTGAGCTTTCAATGGGAATAGATAGGAGTATTTTTACAATCTTAGAACATTCTTTCTTTGAAGACAAGGAGCACGATGACAGAATTATACTAAAACTCAAACCTTATCTTGCACCCGTGTTGTTAGGGATACTTCCTCTGATGACAAAGGATGGACT
>JBKPPX010000306.1:0-4808 GCA_046733815.1 Thermoproteota archaeon
AGTCATTAACACAATACTTGATACCGTAAGCACTGGTTCTACTGGCGACGGCAAGATTTTCATTTCACCAATCAGTGAAGCAATTGATATAGGTACTAAGAAACGCGGTGAAGTTGCTGTCCTATAATAATAATAATAAAAACAAGAATTCATCTATCTTTTATTATGGTTTGTAAAGAATTTTTTTGTCTCTCCTAGCATTAGCACTTCTGCTTCTGCTATCTTGACAACTATGGGTAGATCGCACACAATCTTTCCAATAGATAAGCAATGGCGTTGGGGCAACGTTCTTACTATTGATCTAACAGTATCATTATCTGCTAAAGACACTTTAGATATCTTATCTAAGTCTGTATCGTTTGTAAAATTGAACAGAAATATATTATCTACTTGTCGATAAATTCCATCGCCAATAGCATCTGGCTGGTTTGTAATAAATGTTGTATATATTCCAAAGTGTCTCATCCTGGTGACAATGTCTTCCCAATACGTATCCCTGACATAAAGATGAGCTTCTTCAGCAAATAGAAAGATAGGAGGGATTGCTATTTTCTCTAATAAGTCAACCAGTTTAGTTAATATTAGTTCTACAATCATTCTTCTTACAATAGGTGCTGCTTTTCCCATGTTAACTATCATTGCTGCACCTTTACGGTTTCTTGCAATCACGTTTTCAAACCTAAACTCATCGCCATCGCTATTATTACAAAATAATCTAGAACTATGGATTACATGATATCTTGAAATAAGTGCATCTCTTACCAGTTCATTGATATTCCAAGAATTTATTGCATTTCCTAAAGATTCAATTCTTAATTCCTGTTTATTTTCAAGCGAATCCCATATTCTAAAAAATTCACGTAAGGATGCAGGCGGAGTATCAAGTGCATTTCTGAGCATACTAGATACAGCTGTCTTGCCACAGTAATCAAGCGAGAATTTGAGCCCATTTCCAGATTCCAGTACTATTATTCGATCCTTAATTGAGGAAGGGGTTCCATCATGATTCCAGGCTAGGCCACCATATTCATTATTAAGATCAAATACAATTACAAATGCTCCATGTTGGACTAGTGTTTTAACTAGCATTTTGGAAAGATGCGATTTGCCTGATTCCTTTTTCCCAGTAATAATATTTAGTTTGCCATCCAGATCCTCTGCATAGATCTCAAATTCTTCATTTTCTGCCCCGGCATCACCAATTGAAATAGGAAAAATTCCTGTCCTTCCAAGAAAGGAGCATAGTTCAGAAATCTTTAACCGTCTTATTTTAGAATATACCCTTGAAGGAAGCCATGTAACATCACTTGATAATTTACTTGATGAATCTATGGCAGCCCTTATTTTAGTGTGAAATAGTCTTGCATCTCTGATCATTCTTGATAAACTTCCAATGTTGAGAGGATCATGCAAATTTTCCATACTAGAAGCAGTTACTACTTCATCCTTAACAATGTCCTCTATCAGAGATTGGGAGGAAAGATATTCCTCATCATAGATCTGAACAATCATCTTTCTCTTTGAATTTTCATCTTCAATCAACAAATAATCACCCTTGCTAGCTGTATCTGTTTGCATCGCTATCATAATTAGTTCGTTACCACTTTTTGATAGAATTTTCATATTGGTATTGATCCAAGCAGAGTCCTGCGAATATCTTCCGATGCAAGCTCTATCACATCATAGTTATTCAACACATGGCTTCTAAGACATGATATCTCAGTACTAGTAAACGTCGAAATGTGATGTGCAAGTCGCAATGTCTCAGGATATCCTCCTGAAATTGAATCATTTCCAAGTAACTTCCCAAGGGTTTCTTCTATGTTACTATTATTTGTAACAATATCTGCACGCAGTATATGACTATTATGGTTTCCAAACTTTATAAGAAGGTTGTTACCTATAGTATTTCGAATTAAGCTTTTGATAATCATTTCTACATCCATATAGGCTGGACCACGGATCTTTGTGAGAGGGCTAGAAACTCTATCCAGAATTTTAATTTTAGTACTTTTGCTGATTCCCACTATCGAATTCTTATAAAGTAAGCAGTTCTCTGCTATTTTGATGATACCCTGAGTCTTATTCTCAAACAAAGATGATTTCAACGAACCATCTACAAGGATTATGGAATTTGTAAAATGACTCGAAAGTTCCATCTGAATTGCCCTCTCGACTCGTATTCTAATTAATCGTTTTGCAGAGTCACTATCAAATAAGACAAGCTTTGTTAATCTATGATCAAGTTCTGACTGCTTAATAGTTTCCTCGCTCAAATAGAACAATAGTGGACCAATTTTAAAATGCATTAAAGCCTGCTCAGCGAGTGATATTGCTATTCCACTTTTTACCGCATAAAGAATCCCGTCCTCGGTTTCTGCAATTTGGATGCTGCTAGAATCAAGTGCAGCAACCATTGTATTCTCCTTAATTGGTTGAATAGTTGTTATTGTTTCTGCACAATAAGGATTTGGTCTTTTACCCCAGCCTTCTATTGGAACAAGATTTTTCTCATCAACACTGAAAATAATTTTTTTTCCTCTCAGTACTCTATGAAGTTCACTTGGTAAACAATGTCCAAGCGTTCGGTCAAACATATAGCCAATATTGGTAAAATTTATGTCAGTAGGAATTTTTAGTTGTGTTGCCATGTTGTTCAACAATAGAATCACATCCATATTTATTAATGTTGCGCAACATGGACAATATGAGATGGCAACAAGTTTATGTTGATCAACTGTCAACGGGTGTATAATTGCATGATGAACAATCTCAACCTTTTCCCGATGAAGTCAAAATAAGATTAAAACATCGGGACTGGGAGGTTGAAATAACTTGTCTTGAAAGCAAGGTCAAACAAGTAGTAGAAAATGTTCTTTCTGGTATCGATAATTCATATACTAATATCGATCCTTCTTTGAATGATCGACTTAATGAAGTAAGAAAAGAGATTGACTCTCTAAAATTGCAAATCAACTCAGACAACATTAATCAAATGCAGACAATAAATACGATAGAATTACAACGCAAGGCTATACAAAAGGGAGGAACAACATGTAGAGGACTACTTGAAGTACTACTACATGAAGGATATTTCAGAACAGAAAAGCATTTAGGTGAGGTTCATGAGGAACTATCCAGACGTGGATACAATTATGACAGAACTGCCGTGTCACATTCACTTACAGATATGGTAAGAGAAAGTATTCTAACTAGACTCGGGACAATGAGAAATTATCAATACATTCAGAAGAGGCCGCCTTCTGAATCATCACTCTGATTAAAGAGATAAAGAGGGTTTTGTCTTTTTGGCGATTGTAGATCCCAACCAGTGAATACCTGAGGTAGTGATTCTATAAACTACAGATTCGCTTCCATTCCTCGTATTCTCCCTTACTACATGTCCTGCTTTTACCAATTCAGATAGCCGTGAGCTAACAGATTTTGGATTAAGTGAGGTTGCAGATTGAATTTCGGATACCTGCATACCATCATCTGAAAATTTGCCAAGTTCTTTTGCAATTTTTGAGGCTACCAACTGCAAGCCAACCATCTCTTTATCAGATATTTTTTTTGTACTATATTCTACTGTATCCGGGATTACTCTTGGGCCTTCTGGAGTAATTTTGATAAAATTTGAATATGTATCTATGAGATCAGTGACTGCATAATTTAATGAAATTTTCTTTGCCAAATCGATTGCAGGAACTTGTTTTGTTAGAAAAGTAATTACAGAAGTAAGAACCGATTCAGCAGAGCCATTGAACTGTACCTTTATATCACCTACGATTACTGACACGTTAACATTTAAGTCAAGATTGTTCTTAATGTTATTTTCAGCCATATCTATCACATTTTAAGATGAAATCCTATTTCATCTGTCTTCCTATCTGTCACATACAAATGCAGTCCTAGAAGTATATACATATTCTTATTTTAAGAAAAAAAGTATATATAATGCCTAGGAGGAAAATCCTGTCAAAAAAATGTTTATGTAATTTTAACCTTACTTTTATCTATTCTAGATACTACTATAACTGGAAAGCAACTTTTAATAGCATTAATCTAGCGTAGATTAATTGCTATATAACTTTTTAAGAAGCCGTATTAAAATTAAAAAATAAGAAGAAAAGTAATCATGATAATAGGCAACAAGAAAGTTGACTAAAATGAAAGAATCATATCTTTCCTATGGTACTCCAATCCATCCTAGCCTACGGAAATACCAAATCATCAATAATGCAGAAAATGTGGAGATTATCAGTATAACAATCAAAGTTGTGTATGTGCCAAAGAAGTTCCAAGCTCCTGTTTCAAGGCCGCCAGGTAAATTGATATTCATTCCATAAAAAGAACCTATCACTGTAGAAGGAATCGATAAAGTAAAGAGAATTGTAAGAACTGCAAGTATTTTATTTGTCTTTTCGGTGCTAAGCATAAAATCTGTATCTTTATAAATTTCTATAGTCTCTTTAGATTCTTCTAGAGCTTCTAACACCTTATCTATATGATCCTTTACGTCATCAAAGTAAAGTGTAAGATCTTCTTCTGAGAATTTCTGTATATCCTTGGTCATCTCCAATACAATTCTTTTTAGTGGAATGACAACACGCCTGAGTGTTGTTATTTCTCTTCTTAATAGCGAGATCTCTTTTGCAACTGCTACTTTATCATCAAATACTGCATCCTCTATATCATCCAGATTGCCTACTACTTTCATCAATATATGTAAAAGATCATCCACTAATACATCGATTATACTATGTAGCAGATATCCAGATGACCTTCCCATTAGGGCTTGCCTCTGC
>JBKPPX010000307.1:0-1966 GCA_046733815.1 Thermoproteota archaeon
CAAACTAGCTTTGTCTCCCGAAACTATGCGCCAGGTAAGAATGGCTGGTGTAAGTAACCTGTATCTTTCATTTGATGGAGTTACTCCAAGAACCAATCCCAAGAACCATTGGGAAGTTCCATATACACTAGAATCTGCACGAAAATGTGGTATGACTGTAGTTTTTGTGCCAACAGTAATCAAATCAATCAATGATCACGAATTAGGTGGAATTATCCGGTATGCACAAAAGAACATGGATGTTGTTCATGCTGTGAACTTCCAGCCAGTATCGTTGACAGGTAGAATGACAAAGAGAGAACGTGAAAAATACCGAATAACAATTCCTGATTGCATCGAAAGAATTGAAGAGCAGACAAATGGTGAAATTACATCCGATGGATGGTTCCCAGTTCCCTCCTGTATGCCTTTAACAAATGTAATAGAAGCATTCAGCAATAAACCAAAATACGAACTCTCGATTCATTTTGCATGTGGTGCCGGAACATATGTTTTCGAAGATACTCAGACAAAGAAACTGACACCACTTACATCGTTCGTTGATCTTAAAGGACTACTGGAATACTTTGAGGAGAAATCTGATGAAATCAAGTCTGGTGCCAATAGATACTGGACAATGCTAGATGTAGTACGCAAACTTAATCAGTTTGTTGACAGGAGCAAACAGCCACATGGCTTGAACCTTGCCAAGATGTTCTCAAGCATCTTGTTAAAGCGCAACTTTGAATCAGTTGGATCATGGCACGTGAGATCTCTATTCTTGGGAATGATGCACTTCCAAGACAAATATAACGAAGACTTGGAGAGATTGCAAAGGTGTGATATACATTATTTAACACCGGATCTTAGAATCATACCCTTCTGTGCATTTAATGTCATTCCTGAGTGGTATAGAGACCGAATTCAAAAGAAGTATAGCATTCCAGTAGAAGAATGGGAAAAGGCACATGGTCAAACACTAGAATCTGGTCTTTACAGAGGTCTAATGAGACGAGGTAAATCAGAGGCTCAGATGGGCTGTGCATTATCAGAAATGCACAAGGCAGCCGCTGAAGCTACAGTACAAGCCGAAGGTGGAGATCACAGGGCTGTTGAACTTCGCAACGGCATGGCAGGAGCGTAGATAAAAAACAAGTAAGGTAAGGTTTCTTTCACTTTTTTATTATTTTTATTTTATTTTTATGTAAGAAATTAAGTTATAGTATTTTTATTTTATAGTTATAGGATAATGTGATGACGATGATTATCATTATTAGTATGAATGTGCACACGCACAAGCGCGCAAGCATACATATGGCTTGTCATTTGCCTGTGACATTAGTTAGTAAATAAATGTAGAATACATATATATACATAAAAAATACTAACTATATTCTCGTTCTGATCCTTCTAACTCTGGATAAGATTTAATTGAAAGATACAATTGCTTTTCTCTATGTCTACTATGAAATATATTCAACTCGAGCCGCAAGGAGACATTGCTGTAATAAGGATTAACCGACCAGAGGCGTTAAACGCAATGAACGTAGATGTTATATCTGAATTATCGCGTGCAATAGATATTGTTGGCGTTGATGATGGAATAAAAGTTGTAATTATCACTGGCGCTGGTGAAAAGTCATTCTGTGCAGGGGCAGATATTGCGTATATGGTTAATATTGATCCTATGAAAGCTGAAAAGTATGCTTCTTCTGCTCAAGCTGTACTCAATAAAATAGAAAAATTAGAAAAACCAGTCATAGCTGCAGTCAACGGTTTCGCGCTTGGTGGTGGTTGTGAGTTGGCAATGGTCTGTGACATCCGAATTGCATCCAGCAATGCCAAAATGGGCCAGCCAGAAGTTACAATTGGTATTCCTCCAGGGTGGGGTGGTACTCAAAGATTATTGAGAATTGTAGGTCCTGCAAAAGCAAAAGAACTAGTCTTTACAGGTAAAATGATAACAGCAGAAGAAGCAGTACAGATT
>JBKPPX010000308.1:0-1776 GCA_046733815.1 Thermoproteota archaeon
CCAATTGTTAAACTGATCAGCTTTGCCAGAACATTACTATAATTATATTGACTGAATATAATCAAAAGAGATAACTTATCCGATTAACTTTCGAAGACATGTGGCTTTCCCTGCAAGACTACTTTGATAGGCTAAGAGATAGCCCCGTGGTTTTCCCATGCTGCTCTAAGCTCATACTCCCCACCTTTGAAGAGATGGTTAACCTACTGCATAGAGCACCATACACTATTTCTGAAGCGAAAGCAAGCCTTTACTTGCAATCGTGGCCAAAATAATGTATCAGTCTGCTTTTTCGGCTAATCGGTTAATGATATTAACGCATTACAAAGGAATAAACCTTTTGATTAAACTATTAGACGATTTGTTTAATTTTGTTTGTTTATGTATATACTGGAAAGAAACACTTTACTGACTTCTCTTTTTCTTGTGTTATATTAAAGGTGTAGTATCATTGAAGATATCCTTCTTTTCTTACTATAAGCTATATACTATCGACTTGGTGGTTGTCAAGCCTATGACTATGAGATTGTTCCAAAACCGACTGTTGTAAATAGAAAGTAAAAGACTTTTGGTTTATTATTCTTCGTCCTTCCCTATGAGTCTTATAATATCATACACGCACAAAGTTTTATCAGTAGTTCTTATCGTCTTCTTAAGACTTTCATACCATCCATAAACATCCAATATTTTATCTGTGTACCTTTAAACGAAAAATGCAACGTTCAATCAATTACATCCTATAATAATCTGAGTTGCAAAATAGAGACAAATCTGTCTTACACTCAACTCATATGATAATCTTGACTCTTATTTTAATAAGAAAACCTTATTTGTTATGTACATTTATCTTCTAAGAAGCATGAATCCTAAGAAAAGAATATGAACTGAGGGTTCGAATTCGACCGGCCCATTTTTATAAGGAAGTCTCTAAATTACTTATTATTCTCACGATTCTCTTCTAAAGCATCATTTAGCCTCTTTAAGAATAATAAAGTCAGTATAGGCTGATGACAATCCACAGGATCTAAGAATCCTCTGAAAATATCAGCAGCACTCCAAAATAGATTTTAGGAAATTCACAGGCCATCCAAATAGGAAAAGGCTCAATATAATCTTGATAGTCTTTACCATAAATTGAAAGAAAATGAGTTGAACCCTCTTTACCACAAGGGATATAATCCCGCCCAGTCCACTGATTCAGTGCGAGGAAAATATTGAGATTTTATGTTATAATTTTGCAGAAATATTACGCATAATGTTGCTTATCTCATCTAGACTCCTTGGTGGTCTTAATAAAGTATAGAAAAGTATTGGATAAAAATTCTGTACTTGTTGTTCTAGTGGTTGTTGTTGAAGTGGAGTAGAAGAAGGAGGATAATTTTGGAAGTTATTTTGAGCAACGAATCTGTAATTACCAATTAAAGAAGTTGTTCTATCAGTAGCCATATTATTATTGTTGTTTTTATTCACAGGTAAAGGCAGATCTGGAAAGGACAGTTGATCTCGAGCTTGCCTAATCTTTACTGCGTCACGTACTATTTTCAAAATTTGATCCAGAAAACTGTCATTTCCACTCTTGTTACATTCAGCAACAGTTAATAGTTGTAATATAATATATATATCTTGATGAGGCAAATACGGAGTTAATAGTGTTTTAATCTCCGCAAGTTTTGATATTCTTTGTTGAAATTCCTCGAAGATATCAGACTGTTTTGTATTAGCTGGTTTGTCGAATAGTGATGATGGCGATTCTAATGGAGGATTGATCTTATATGA
>JBKPPX010000309.1:0-2837 GCA_046733815.1 Thermoproteota archaeon
ATTATCTGATTTAATTTTCGATTAATTCAATTTTTATTTGTCAACTTAGTTAATATAAGACTTTATCATAGTTATTTGAAATTATCAAAATATTGAATAAAAATGGGAAGAAATAAATCAAAAAGATGTTAATAGTTAAGCAGATTGTGTGTAATGTTTAGGAATAATACGTGCTTTTACAATGTCAAACTTTATACACTATGTAGAACTATGAATCAGTCATTTATGAAATTGATATTGATAACATTAATTTGTCATCTTTATCTCTTTTAGTAAAATTTTATTAGAAGCAAAAATACAATTGCACGAATTCTGTCACACTATCGATTCATACTATATAAGAAAATTCTACATTTTCTAATAGTTGGCTTTTCAGACTCAAATAGTAAGTGCCATGATAGCAGTAGTTGCTGCTTACGAGACTGTTGTTCTTCTCTGAGTGTACTATTAGAAAAAAGACACGATATTTGATCTACTATAGAGGTAAATAAAAATATAGTTTTTATTCATGATTGGTTCATAATGGACTCTACCGCAGGAACATCTAATGCAGAACAAAACAGTAGTGATACAGTAGAAAAAACAGGACAAATGACTGCAACATCTACGTATTATCTGAATTTTTCATTCTTTAAAGTTGATTCTAAATGGCGATGGTTAAATGAAATTGGCAAAGATGAGGCAGCAAAAGAATTTGCAAATTTGATAGAAGTTGCAAATACAAAGATGAAAGTTCGAACTTATACTACTTTGGGAATTCGTGCAGATGCTGATTTTATGTTATGGATGATTTCTGATTCAATTGAAAAGATGCAGATACTGACATCAAAAATTTATTCTACAGTTTTTGGAAAATATGTTGAACCTTCCCAAATATATCTTTCTGCTAGTCGCCCGTCTGTATATGTAAATAAAGTCACCCAAGGATTTGTGACTGCCGAACAACCTCTTAAGTATGTAATCGTATACCCTTTTGTAAAATCAAGGGAATGGTATTTACTTCCATTTGAGCAACGAAAGAAAATGATGGAAGAACACATTATAGTTGGAAGAAAATTTCCAGAGATCAGGCTTAACACTTCATATTCCTTTGGACTTCATGATCAGGATTTTATGCTTGCATTTGAGACCAATAACTTGATCAATTTTCAAGACTTGATAATTCAGTTGCGTGAAACTCAAGTTAGCAGATATATAGTTAGAGATACTCCTATGATAGTTTGCGTTTATAAGGACATCATAGATATTATAAAAAGTCTTGGAGGATAATGATAATTATGATGGCTGCACTCAAAGAATGGGCAATCGTTTGTAAAGCTCTGGAAGAAGGCAGACAGGTGTTACTTTTACGAAAAGGCGGTATTATGGAATATAGACAAGGTTTTGAAATAAAACACAACAAGTTTTTACTATTCCCAACCTTTGAACATCAGTCAAAGGAATACATTCAACCAGATTACATTGATAATTTAGATATCATTTTGCAACACCATCTAACTGATCCCTACCATCCTACTGCAAATAGTGGTAGAAATAAATTAAATTTGTATGCAAAAGTAATAGATGTCAAAGAAGTTGGTGATAAGTCGATTATACGAAAATTAGAAAAATACCACATATGGAATGATCGTTATGTAAATATGAGAATGGATTATAACCCTAAAAAACCTATAAGTGTATTATTGTTGCGAGTTTATAAAATGAATAATCCTATAGAAGTTGATATTATACCTGAATGGGCTGGCTGCAGATCATGGGTTTCGATAGAATTTGAATTTCCGCATATGACCACAAATAATACTAATAGTAGAGACAATAATGGTGCGCAAAAAAATCTACAACAAGAACAAGAACAACCAGTTATAGAAAATTCGAAATTCAATCAGATCGCAGCGGAGATTAATGAGGTTTTAAATTAAAGATATGAAATACAGAAAATTAGGAAGAAGTGGAATTAAGGTAAGTGAAATAGGATTTGGAGCTTGGACTATCGGCCTGGATTGGTGGGGTAAGAAGATAGAAGACGACGAAGCCATTAAGATGTTAAAACGTGCTTATGATCTAGGAATTAATTTTTACGAAACTGCAGATATGTATGGAAATGGTAAAAGCGAAAAAATGCTCTCACAGGCGTTCAAAGATATGCGTGATGAAATAGTCTATTCTACAAAGTGGGGTTATGATATGTACAATTCCGTACAGATTGGACATAATGAGCTACCACAAAAACACAATCCTGAATTTTTAAAATATGCATTGCAGCAGAGCCTTAACCGCTTGCAAACTGATTATATTGATGTTTATAGCCTTCACAATCCAAAAATGGATGCTATTAAAAATGATAGTCTGTTCTCCTCCCTCGATAGTTTAGTACAAAGTACAAAGATCAAAAGTCACGGACTAGCATTGGGTCCTGCAATCGGTTGGAAGGACGAAGGACTTTTAGCCATAGAAAAACGAAACATCACATGTCTTCAAACAGTTTACAATCTGTTGGAACAAGATCCAGGCAGGGCATTTTTAAATGCAGTAAGAATGAATAATAATAATGTAGGAATTATGGTCAGAGTTCCTGATGCTTCAGGAGTTTTAACTGGCAAGGTTAATGAAAAAACCGCGTTTGATAAGAATGACCATAGAAGCAGCAGAAAGAGAGAATGGATTCTAGAAGCTATGCAAAAAATAGAAAAGTTGAAACCAATTGCAAATGCAAGAGGATGGAGTATATCCCAGCTGGCAGTCAAATTCATACTATCCCAAAAAGAAATATCAGTAGTGTTACCAACCGTTATTAATATTGAGGAAATTGAAAGGTTTGCAGAAATGGCTGATGGTAA
>JBKPPX010000310.1:0-5715 GCA_046733815.1 Thermoproteota archaeon
GAATAAGCGCGTCATTTAACATGAGCATTGTTTGCTCAAGTATCCAAACCAAACTGATATAATGAATTATCAAAGGTATTTTGCAATATTATTATAAAAAAATGTCCTCATCATCTAAATTGATAAGATCTTTATGATAAATACACGTGCAGAAAGAATATGGACAACTCTAAAGGCTCTTTATTGAGTTGCTAGTTCAATAATCATCATCATTATTATTACACAGCTTCAGTAGTTAATGCTTCTTGTTCTTCTGTTGTCCTCTTCCTTGCTTTCTTTCTTACTTGTTCAGCTCCTTTCTTTACAGTATCTACTGTCTGAGGAGCTGTTTCCGCTGCCTCCCTAGCCGCATCTCTGACTGACTGTACCGTTTTATGTGCTATCATAGTTGTTTCTTCTACTGCACTAGCTGTTTCTTTGATAACTCCACGTTCTTTCAAATCTTTTGTAGTATCACTTATCTCTTTTGCAGTATCACGTGCTGCTAAGGTAGCTTCATGAACTGCTTCTGTAATTTCGTCAATTGCGCCACTTTGACGTAAGGTTCGTACTGTTTCCCTCATTCTAGCTGAAGCTTCACGAATAGTTTTGGCAATATTCTTTATAGAATTTGCAGTTTGTTCAGGAGTCATTTGCGCAATAGATGTTCTCGCAGTTGTATTATTTGTTGATGACATATAATATATTAATATTAAGAAAACAATTATTATTATCTTATGCAATTTTTCACTATAATTTTCTTCTTAAGATTATTAGAAATATGAATCAACGAAATTCACAATACAATACCCCATAAGAGTATTCTGATAAATCTTGACGCATCCAGATTTGTAATGCTAAATCCATGTGTTACAGTGACAAGAAATGTAAGTGTTGTAATTTTCCTCCTGATGTCGATATCTTATTGGCTTCGCATGGGAAGAACCTTATGAAAAATATGTTTACAATGGCAAATTTCAAGGACTATGTAGAGTTATATATGGCTAAAATGACTTGTCAGTATTAAATAAAGAAACTGACGAGTCAATACACACAGGCGATTGTAGTGCTGGCACCGCTCCTAAATTCTCTATGTCTGGGATAGGACACACCATCAAAAATAACCGGAGAATATATCATATATATTAGAGAAGAAGGGCATGGAGAAATCCATCCTTGTCTATAATTAACCTATCCTCGTCTGCTGATTAACTTAATTTTATTTTCTTGGGACTTATTTATTAATTGTCATATCACTTTTATCAAGTCATAGTAGTCCAATCAAAATATTTGATTTTTAGTTGTTGTTGTTATTCTATCTCTCTTTCTTCTTTTCCTTACAATCAGATTCTTTAGATTCTTTGTCTTTTTACTAAAAAAGGAACAAGACTTCTTCTCTATTGATAATAACCGAAATTATATTGCAAATCTAATAATATAACATCTAATTACAACTGCAGTATTTGTGAGTAATTGCAATTTGTTTAAAATATTATATATTCTTTTCAAATTGTTAAAATATTATTATCTCTAGATCAGTATTGGAAATAAAGGATTTGTACCAAAGCGAACCATTGACTATGTTTAATAAAGGCTGCAAAAACATAGTGGAACTATTTCCATTTGCTTCTTTTCGTTCCTGTTAGGGTATACAAACCTTATTAGCCTCATCAATCACTGTAGCATCAAGTTTGCATTACATACCTATCCAATTATGACAGCTTTCCTATCTTATTGCCGGTGATGGGGCTTTACCAAAATACGCTTTGACATTTGGTCTGTATAAGTAATAGATAATTATGGCATTTATAATTATATTAATTATTGCTCCAGAACCACCATATGCTATTGAAACTATAGCGCTTATAATGCTTATCACTGATATTATCAAAGTTATAGTCCATGCCCATCCCTTACCTACCCATAAACCATAAGCCATAACAAAAGATGCTATACCTAACAGAATAGGTACGACACCGATTCCAACCACTAAAAGAACTGCTCCAGTACTAAGCAATGCTATTCCGCTAATTATCATCAATATTGCGATTATTGTAACACCAAGAGGTCTTTGTTTTTGTTGCATGTTCTCTTTACTTTATTATTGTTTGATTATAATTACTAGAATATATAGTTAAACAATTTTTTTTATGTAATTTAATGATATTAATTGCAGTACGAGAATCATTTCCATTACAATCCTAAAGACCCTTGATTCGTTATATCCATATTTATGAGTCAAATATAAAATGTCAGAATTAAAAATTCTCTATAATTCTTATTCGCTTATAAATTCATAATAAAAGAAGTTGGATTTATTAGTTATTTATATGAAATATTAATTCTAAATTATTATTATTTCTAATTCTTTTAAATATTAGCTATTATTAAAATAAATCCATAAAATATTGTGTATATTTGTTAAATCATTCAATAAATATCTCTGGTAACGAATGGTTTAGGCAATAGTCTTTTGGCGTCCCGACACTTAATATTAATATCTACTTTCTCAATGTTATTATTGTTATGTCACTTATTATAGACTTAAAATATTGGAATGCTGTAATATACTAATGGCTTTTAGTTGTCCTCAATGTGGCAAGACAATGGTTAAGAAAATCGCAGACACAATATTGGGCTATAGAGAGGCATGGTACTGTGAGTTGTGTGATGGATTCTATAGTGAGAAGAGATTAAAGGAAATAATTTTTAATGTTTAAGGTAAATAGGTAGTAGTCTCTTCCCAATAGTAGAAAAATATAATCGGCGTTTGTTATATCTGTTCTAATTTTTGCTTCTTTCTATATATTATTTTTCCTTTAACTATCTTCTTGTTTTATACCTGTTTTTCTTTGTTATCTGAGAGCGAGATTGTATGTCAATAAAATTCTGATCTTACTGCATGTCAATTTATGTCTCTGTGTGTCTCTCTCTGTATTGCAGATTAACTCATCTTTCAGCACTTACACACATCATCATCTTTTGATAACATATGATTTTTCTGTATTGTAGGTTTAAACAGGTAAAAATCTTCCTCACTAAAATCGTCTCTAGTCATTCATCTTGATATCTTTTAGTATTTGGTTTGTCTTTAGTTCTCCATCGTTAATTGACTCCTTTATAGTTTTTACAGAAAAATCTGCATTCTCGTACATATGGGGATGTTTCTCTTCTCTTGTTATATAGTGTATGCTCTTAATTTCTGCTCCGTGGTCTTCTTTAATTTTCTTATACTTTCTTTCGATTTTAGCAACTACCTCTTTATCTAGCTTAGCCAGATCTACATGCTCTTGAAATACTTGATAGAGTTCTTCAATATAGCTAAGATATTGAGTTATTACTTTAGACATCTTAACATTGTGCAATGTCTTATCACTGAACATGATGTCTCTTGCTCTGTGAAAGACCTCAGGAAGATTTTGTGGAAGTTTATCAATATTTTTTGGATAATTTTCTACTAGGAAAATTTGTTTATCGGTTACTGGAGAAGCATCTATTACTTCCCTTAGGGGAGTATTACTTAATAGACTGCCATCCCAAGCATACACACCTTCTTCTACTTCCACCCATGGAAAACTGTATAATGGATATCCTGAGGTAGCAAGCAAATGGCGCGGGCTTATTTGTATTTCAGAACTATCAAATGTCAATGGTTCTGCAGTTAAAACGTTAACTGCTGTTATGATCAGACGTGGTGAATTAAACTTTGTATTGGGTCGTATCTTACTATAGTCTATGTATTTTTCGAGTGTTTTTAGCAAGGGTGAGTGATCATATAAGTATGTCCATTTCCACGGTGTAAAATACTGCGGATCTTTTGATAAATATTCAAGTCTCCACCTCGGTACAAACATCTTGTCATTTCCATAAATTGCTGAACTGTAGAAGGAAAGAAGTGATTTAAACGGTAAATCGTGTTGTTGTGTGTTGATCTGTGAAGATAAGTTTGAAGCCGCTAACGCAGATGAGGTGATGGCAGCATTATTTTCTGTTAACCATTCAGGCATAGGAAAATTCAAATCTACCGAATTTTCGGCTATTTCTAGCCAGAATTGTTCTAGTGCTAATTCTGGATGATCTTCTTCTTTACTGCCAGCTATCAAAGCAGCATTTACACCACCTATTGAAGTACCAGCAAGAATATGGAGTTTTATATTATTTTTTCTAAGGGCCTTGAATACTCCACAACCAAAGGCCCCTAGTGAGCCTCCTCCTTGCATTATAAGAACATTCTCAATGAAACTATTATTATCAGGCATATCGAAACTTTATCTCCTTTGTTATCATTATATTATAACAACAATACCATATCAGGCTATATGATTATTAATATAATTAGTCGATTATGAATATGAGATTGTGTAAATGACAACTCTATATTAGTATAGCAATAACTCTAGTAAAAGCTTTAATCTTTATTTTTTAACTTAAAGATATCTTGGAAATAGATAGAATAGCCAAATTTTATTATTATGGCATATCGCCTTTTGAGATTGAAGCTATCTATAGCACGCTAAAGAGATTCTTTGGAGCAGTAGAAGAGCAACAGCTGCAGGCTAACGATGCTTCATATGCTAGCATGATTGAAATTGGATTTCCGATTCCATTTGATGAATCCTTTTTCCAAGTACTTACACTAGAAGGATGGTTTCGAATCAAAAGCTTGATTAAAGAAATGAAACGAAGAAGAGGTAAGAAAGGCATTAAAATATTCTTGCGTTTCAATGGCTTTATGAAAGGAATAAATTCTCAATTATTATTCTCACTATTAAATAAGAACGATAGGAATTTTGAAATAGGTCTTGAAAAAATTGAATATTTAATTGACATCATCCCTGTACAATTGGACAAATTACCTGCTAATGTAGAAGTAGTAGAATATTCTTATGATGAAGTTAATCACAAATGGAATCCACATTTTCCGAAGTCGTAGTAGAAGAGGCTGTGGTAATGGAAGCATCAAGGCTGATAGTATCTTCACAGCTCACAATTTTTATAAAGAATGAATCCAAGAAATAACAAGAATATATATAGATATATATATAAATATATATCATAAGAATATTACTAATAAAATATTTTATTTTTAATATCTTGTCCTGATATATATAATCCGCGCTTTATGTTTAAGTATAACTATTGATAGTATGCTAAATCCTCTTTTAATCTTAAGCTTGTCTTCATTCTATTTACCAATCTTTTCCATAACCGATTCTACTTTTTCTTCGAGGCTGCTTGATTTGTCTAATCTTTCATCTATTCTAATTGTTGACATTATCCTTTTTGCACCAGCCGTTCGAACTACTTGGTGGGCAACTTCAATTGCTTGTAGAATATTGGCAAAATTATCTGATTCAATCTGTGTTCCCATAGGAGTAAGCATGGTCTTCAGACCTTTTATCTTCTGAATGGCATCAAATGCAACAGCAATCTCCTTACTCATACTAGTTGTTGTTGTTTTTTTTTCTGACCTTATCCCAATTGGTATTACACTTATCTCCGCGTGTATTGTATTTTCACTCATTATCCTAATACATATACACTGCCTAAGCTAGAATAATGTTAGCATATGCTCCTTGCCATTCCTGCGACTAGCATTGATGGTCAAGGACCTCTATTGTAGCTATTATCTTGCTTTGATTTTTATTATCGCTAAAAGAATCAGAAAAATAATAGCATTGAATATTCAAGAGTTCATATCTTCACTGCCCCGATCAGTTGTAAACAGTGAAGACA
>JBKPPX010000311.1:0-2918 GCA_046733815.1 Thermoproteota archaeon
ATAACAGCAAGGGAGGAGATAGCTTAGAATCTAGCGACAGCGATAGTGGAGATTCTGGCGATACATCTGATTCATCGGGTGACGGCGGAGATAGTGGCGGAGGACATGATGGAGATAGCGAAGATGATGGAGATGCCAATGCAGACAAAGATGAGGGTGACAGCAGAGATCCGGCTGAATAATTACTCTATTGTGATTACATATTTCATATTTAGAACACAACTTATTCTATTTCTTTTAACGTCTGTTGAGATGAATGAATGATTTTAGAAACGAGTTTTGCTTAATTTAGTTTTTTTAGAAGCACGATCAATAATTTCATTTTTAATTTTAGTATGGATTATGGATATACTATATTGTCTAGATTCTTTTATCGTCTTTAACGAATGATCATAATCCACTAAGGCAACGATAAGCAATCAAAGTTAATTAACTAGGACAAAAAATTTGGATTTTTTAACAATATTTTATACAGTTATTATAAAGCGATGATATATAAAAGAAATAAGTAAAAGAAACAAGTTTTCTATGAAGATCTTATAAACAAGTATGTCGTATAATAACTATATGTCTACCGTACTCTATGGTCTTCAGGAAGACGACAACTCGCCCCCACCACTCTCTATATGCCCCAGGTGTGGACGACAGGTAAGGCTTGATGGACGCTGCGACTGTGAGATGTTATTTGGAAATACTGGTGCCGATAGGAAATCAAAAATGCATATGAAACGCGAGGATTAGCTGCCGGTCAATATCAGGCTATGTTCCTAGCAGTGATACTAGGATCTACGTAGTGATAATATTTATTGCTATTTTTTCTGTCCATAGCCTTATCGTAGAGATTGAATATTAGATCTTTTCTGTCTGTTATCTGCAACCTCAACTTCATCAATAATCTTAATCCTCCTTTCTAACAATGTATCCTATTGTTCTCCTAACAATAGTTTCTCCCCAGCTCTTTGAAATTGATTGAGCCAAAACTGCAAATAAAATCCCTAGTCCTACGGCAGAAGATGTCAGCGATGTTATATAGTTATTTTCAAGTGCTATTCTACCAGACGATATTTCTGACCAGATACGCAACACTATAGTAAATATACCCTGACCAGTTCCAAGAAAAACCAAAAATTTTCCAAGAGTTACTCTA
The DNA here is from genome assembly GCA_046733815.1 of Thermoproteota archaeon. Lineage (GTDB taxonomy): Archaea > Thermoproteota > Nitrososphaeria > Nitrososphaerales > Nitrososphaeraceae > JAJNBK01. The sequence continues at coordinate 1,148 of JBKPPX010000311.1, forward strand.
TTTAAAGCAAATAATCCTGCTCCTACAAGTACTGTAATTCCCCCAAGTTGGCTTAACATGGCAAGGATACCAACTGGAGCTAATACAAATGACCAAAATTCTCTGCCTGTATATATCATAATCTCTTGTGTGACAATATCATATATTGCCAAGTTTGCCTTATATCCTGAGAGCAAAAATAAAATTCCAGAAATAAAGGCAATTATCGCTGCCAATCTATTTCGTGTAGTGTGAGAACGTAAATTCTGAAATCTGTCATAAAATATTCGATGCCCTACCGCAGTTTCTGGTAGGATTCCAAGATTAGTCACAGTATATTTTATCTTCGCATATGAATACTTTGAGCGAGCATCATAGGCTGTTATACTCAGCCTGATGCCTTTTTTGCTTACTGATTCAGCAAATGATCTTGGAATCAAGTATTTTGCTAAATTGAAAAAGCCTCTACCTACAAACATGTAATCTGAGAGCACTTTTCTCAGGAAGCCAAGCTTTTTCCCATCAATAGAATATACAGGCTTGTGAATAAGTTCTGCCCAATCTGAAAAAGGATCATCGTCTCGTGTAGCCACTCGTGATATTACAATAATAATGGCTCACACGCATTATTATCTGTTATAGTTGTAAGAAAAAGGATATTTAACAGAAAAGAACTAAAGAATCTTAAAAAATATATCTAAATAGAGCATAAGAATTATCTAGTTGTAAGGAAGATGAATATAATAATAACAATAATAGAAGATGTCTGTAATTTTTAAAATAATAATACTAATAATAGACTATAAAAAGGCGACAGTAGATTAAAGATTAAACGTAAGCTTGGAGCCAATCACTAAAGAAAGTAAATGATGCAAAATTCCTGCGATATTTTAATTACTAATGCGACTGCCGTAATTCCGGGGATCGGCATACTACAAACTAACATAATGATCGAAAATGGTAAAATTAAGACTCTTACAAAATCAATTGACAATATTCATGCTTCAAAAATAATTAATGCTAATGGAAAGTATGTCTTACCAGGATTAATAGATCCTCATATTCATTATGGTGTTTATACTCCGATCGATGAATCAGCGAAAACTGAATCCCGGTCTGCTGCAATAGGCGGAGTAACTACTATGATCCGTATGCTCAGACTGAATGAAAGCTATCAAAAAAATATAGGAAAACATCTTGAAGCAAGCAAGCATCATCATCATATCGACTACTCAATTCATGCATCAATCCTAACGCCAGAGCAAATTAAAGATATTCCTTATCTAAAAAAAATCGGAATTAACTCTTTTAAGATCTATATGAATCTCGGAGCCGATCTAAATCATATTTTTTTGGATCTTGAGCCAGGTACACATAATATTAGGGAAGCTGAAGTCAACATGACCGATGAATTAATTTCTTCTATAATTGAAGAGGCATCCAAGGTACATTATTCAACTATACTTGTACATGCAGAAGATCCAGCAGTATGTGCGGATCTCATTAAAAGAGAAAGAAAAAAACAAACAAAAGAGGGGGAGGTGGTGGTGATACCTGTCAATTCATCAAGCTTGAAGACATGGTCTGACTGCAGGCCTTCTTCCTCTTCTGAGGCTGAGAGCATAAGGAAGATATCAACCATTGGTAGAAAATATGGCTCAAACCTATATTTTGTACATATAGGTTCAACTGCTGCACTAGATGCAATATTGTCAGAAAAGGAAAAAGGAAACTCTAACCTCTATATTGAAACATGTCCTCATTACTTGACACATACAATAGAATTTGAAAA
>JBKPPX010000312.1:0-4820 GCA_046733815.1 Thermoproteota archaeon
AGCATTGACTATGATATCAAGCATGGAGTTTCGTATGAAGAAGTTCTTTCGCTTTTACAAAAAATTCGAAACCATTCGTCTTTTTCTAGCCTTCGAAAAAATGAAGGATCTATAGAAAGATTAGATGAGGTAGAGAAATACTTTGTCCCATCTAAAAGAACAAGCTGGCAGTAATATCAATTCCTAATTTAGATTTTTCTGTATATATATGTGATATATCGAATTATTTACATAACATAGAAAACAATATAATATTTAACAACGAAAATGTTATCCTAACGAAATATATCAAATTTACTTTGAATATAGTACAAAGTAAGCCGTTGTTAATTATGATAATAGAGATAATTTTTGTGTTAGAAAGACAGTAATAATTTAGATTTAATAATGGACAAATTTGATGTTATCCACTCCCTGCTTAGCTTTAATGGAATTTGATTGCCAGTCATTTAACAATATTCCATGATATATTACGATTAAGATCTACATTTATACTTCATGTTGAAAAATTATATATATTGATAAATAATCCCGTAGCTATATTTGTTTCTGGTGTAGGGTCGCTATCAATTATACATGAGTTAAAAAAAGAAATACCACATGAGAATTTGTTATATTTTGCTGATAAGGCACACTTTCCTTATGGAAATAAATCTCCTGCGCACTTACGCAGTATTATATTAAGCACTGTAAATTATCTGGAAAGATACAAGCCAAAGCTAATTATAATTGCTTCAAATACTCCTTCTATATCAATATTAGATGAAATCAGGAGGTTGGCAAATATGCCTTTAATAGGGGTTAAACCACCTCTAAAAGAAGCGTGTCGGTTAACAAAGAAGAAGCATATCGGAATAATGGCTACCAAACAGACAATTGTTAGTAACGAGCTCGAAAATCAGATTCGAAGAGAGGTACCGCAGAAGATTCTTGTCACTAGGTTTGATGCTTCCTCTATAATAGAATTAATTGAGAATGGAACTTACATACATGATACGCGTAGAACATTTGATACAATAATCAAGGCATTAGGCTATGAAGTAGATAAAGAAATCGATGTGATTACTCTATCCAGCACCCATCTTCCTTTTGTAAGGCCTTATCTCAATTCTCTTCTTCCTACTGTAAAATTTATAGATTCTGCGAAAATAGTAGCAAAAGAGGTTAAGAAATATTTATCTTTTAATAGAATGTTAAAGAAAACGGGTAACAGTAAACTGCAAATACTTGTATCCGATGGAAAAAGACAGTTTGAACAAATAATACGGGCTATGGGAATAAGACAACCTGTGGAAGAGGTATTTCTTACATTTTAATAAGATTGCAGAATTAAATAAAGTGTTAAATCTTAATATCACAGATAGGAGTTTGATACCATTTAAATAATGCACAATGGAAATAATGATTAGGCATTCCTAAGTGGTTTTCGTAATTGGCTAAAAGAATTAGAATTGGCATCGATGTAGGAGGAACATTTACTAAAGCTGTTGCCATTAATATAGCCGACGGAAAAATCATAGGTAAAGCAACGGTTCTCACTACTCATTCTTCCAGAGAAGGTGTTGCCACCGGGATTGTAGTAGCGCTAACAGAATTAATGCAAAAGCACAATATCCAACGTTCTAACATTGAATTGATCTGTCATAGTACAACCCAAGCAGTCAACGCGTTACTCGAAGGAGATACTGCAAAAGTTGGGATTATAGGCATGGGTGTTGCCATGGAAAAATCCAGCATAATTAGACGCACAAACATCAAGGATATAGAGCTGGCACCAAACAAGTATCTAAGAACGTGTTACCGTTTTTTAGACACGTCCAAGTATTTACAAGATCAACAAGTTGTTTCTGCAATTTCCGAACTGAAAAGAGAAGGTGCGGAGGTATTAATAATAAGTGAAGCGTACGGTGTAGACGATCCAAGTAATGAAGAATTTGTAATGAAAAAATCGGACATACCTGCTACGGCTGGTCACGAATTAACAGGCTTATATGGTCTTGAGGTTCGCACTTTAACAGCAGCTATTAATGCAGGTATTCTTCCCAAGGCGATAAGCACTGCCCAATTTGTTGAATCGGCTATCAATAAAGAACAGATTGCTGCTCCAATCATGATCATGAAAGGTGACGGAGGAGTCACAGATATGAAGACCTTCCGAAGTAAGCCCATAATAACAGTTCTTTCAGGTCCTGCTGCTAGCGTTGCAGGTGCCTTACTATATTTTCGTATATTAAATGGAGTTTTTATGGAGATTGGAGGGACATCAACGAATGTCTGTATTATAAGGGACGGCAAACCGGAGATCAGATATGTAACTATAATGCAACATTCAACCTGCATCCGATCATTAGATGTTCGGGTTGTTGGTATTGCAGGAGGATCTCTTGTAAGATGGTCAGGTAAAAAGATAACAGATGTTGGTCCAAGATCTGCACATATCGCAGGTCTACCATACTCATGCTTCGCTGATATTGAAGAATTGGAAGGAGGTCAGATAGTTACCTTTAGGCCAAAGGACGGTGATCCTTTGGATTATGTTGCTATAGAGACAGGCGGTGGTAAACGCTTCGCGCTAACAAATACATGTGCTGCCAATGCATTAGGATTAATCCCAGAATTCGATTATGCTCATTCAAATCAGGAGACAGCAAAACTGGCGCTATCGATTCTGGCTCAAAGGATTGGAGTCACGACCCAAGAAGCAGCGAAATATATTCTGGAAATCTCGGCCAAAAAGATACTAGAAATTCTAGAACCAATGCTAAGAGAGTACAAGTTGAAGAATGACAATATTGTAATTATAGGAGGTGGTGGTGGAGCATCAGTATTAGTTCCTTATCTAGCACAGAAATTACATATCAAGTACACGATTTCTGAGCATTCAGAAGTAGTATCTTCTATTGGTGTTGCGGCAGCAATGATACATGAAGAGCGTGAGAAGACAATTACTAATCCAAATCCTGATGATGCCTCTTCATTAATGGAAGAAGTAAAACAAATTGCTCTTAACCGTGGTGCTACCCCAGAATCCCTTATTCTCCAGTCTGTCTACATCAGTGAGAGATCGTTACTTCGTGTAACAGCTGTAGGCAATGTTAATCTAGACATAGGCAGTACAAACGTCAAGAAAATCAATTATGAAGAAGCAAGGAAAATGGCATGTAAGTTATTTGGAATTAATGAAGGAGTGCATTATATTTTCGAGATGGCAAACTATCACGTATTTGCTTGTGAGATATACAAAAAAAAATTATTTCTGAAATCAAGAAAACGGCCAGTATTGGTATTGGACAAGTTCGGTGTTGTAAGACTATTTGTTGAAAATGCAGAAATAATTGATGGAAATCCTACGGAAGTTGCAGACAAAATAGATTTCTTACTTCTGAATTCGAATGGGAAATCAAATTCCAATGATCTTGCTCCACAGGTGCACATTCTTGATGGCATCAAAATTGTAGACTTTTCTAGTCTAGCTGCACGTGAACAAGTTTCAAGAGCTGTCAGATGTGAACTAGAAAAGACCAGCAGTCATCAGATATTAGCCATTATAAAATTATTATAATTAGAATGAAATTAATTAGAATATAAACATACACCCTATACTTTCTATATTATCTTGAATTAACAAAATTAGATGTTGCGGTCTATATCTGGAAATAAGACAGATTTAACTATAAGGAATTTTATAATAGATGAATAACTTCGAGTATTGAGATGTCCTTTAGTAATAAAGTACTATGCATACTATTATTTTATTTACCAAGTAATTATATTAATCTTTTTAAGAACGAAATTGTTCTATGATCTGTTCATATCTTGCAAAAAAAACTCTCAGTGATTGCTGGGCCATCGTCACAGAATCTCGCTGCAAAAGTTGCTCAAGATTTGCGGGCAGAACTGATCCCCGTTGATGTTCGCATATTTGCAGATAGCGAAAGTAGAATAAAAATGGGCGATGTTAAAAAAAAAAACTGTGTGATAGTGCAGTCGACATACCCACCTGCCGATCGCCATCTTTTGCAAACACTAATGATGATAAAAAAGTGTAATGATGACGTCGCAGCTGATATTTGTACGGTCATTCCATACATGGCATACGCACGCCAAGATAGGGTGTTTCAAGATGGAGAAGTTATTAGCATAGAGTTGATTGCAAAACTACTAGAGGCTGCTGGAAATAAACGATTGATAACAATAGATATTCATAGTGCACTGGCATTATCATATTTCAGGATCGATGTCCAAAACATTTCTTCAATTCCCCTTTTAGCAAATCATGCAGCCAATAATATAAAACTTAATAGAACTGTTGTTGTATCGCCAGACGCAGGAGGAATAGAACGAGCCTATGAATTTGCAAAAATTTTGGGCTCTGATATTATAGCTCTAAAAAAATGGCGCGATCGTAACTCAGGAGAGATATTTTTTGATGATAAATTAGAATGCAATATTGCAGACAGAGATGTTATTCTCGTAGATGATATAATATCTAGTGGTGGGAGCATAGTAAAAGCTTGTCAAGTCTTAAAGAAGAATAAAGCTGATAAGATATATGCAATGTGCGTTCATGCCTTATTGGTTGAAGATGCTGCAGAAAAAATAAGAGCGGCAGGTGTACAAGAAATAATTTCTACAAATTCCATACCCAGCCGTTATGCTAAAGTTGACATAAGTCCCATCATATCGGCAAGTCTTCGTTTATAACTTCACGCATGATAAAATTTCCTGTTTAATACATGTCCTGAAGTTATCAAAATTATCGGGTTTTTATTACATTTCTCATCCTCGTACCGATCACACCAAAGTAGTATGTTAAGAAG
>JBKPPX010000313.1:0-4527 GCA_046733815.1 Thermoproteota archaeon
ATTATTCCATTTTGTGCAATACTCTGTAATTCATTAATTTTTCTTGTAATGGGTCTTTGGCCTGACATAAAAGTTGAAGGCATAAATGAGTATGCATTTATTCCTTCCCTTATCATGAACTTAACTATGATTTGGTTTAGATGTACCATTGATTCATGCACTATTGATATGCCATACGGATCGTAATCATCTGGTTTTGTATGCATATCAAATTTTACAGACCAGTAATGTCCAAATGAACCACCTCCATGCACAATTATTAATGGAATATTAAGTCTAGCAATTACACGCGTGAGATTATTAATCGCCTCAAGGTTGGCGGTAAGTGGCTTTTCTTTAAAAGTAACTACTGATCCACCTAGCTTGATTAAAGCTAGCTCATTTCGCATTTAAAAATTTCATATTTTTAAAGTAGATTTAAAGTTTAGTATAACATCAAACCATTGAAATCAATTTCGACAGGCATGCATTCATAACCATTTTTTTTTATAGTTGAAATTATCTTTAACTTTTCTTCTTGTGGAACTAGTGCTAGCATAATTCCTCCGCCGCCAGAACCGGTAAGTTTTGCTCCTAATGCACCGTTCTCGATACAAACATTTACCAGATAATCAATTTTGTCATGAGATACCCCTATCTGCTGTAGCAAAGTATGGTTTTCTCTCATCAATTTTCCGAGTTTTCTATCATCACCTTTCTCAATAGCAGTAAAAGCATCTCTGCATATATTCTCTGCACGGCAGGATAAATTATTGAATAGTGAACTATTTTCATCTTTGAATTTTTTTACTGACGAGACTAAAGCTCCAGTTGAATGTTTGATTCCTGTATTTCCTATTATCAATGATAGATCCTTTCTACAATAGATTTTATTAAAACCCGTACTTTTAGAATAATACCTCAGACCTCCAAATGTGGAAATATAGCAATCTGCTCCTGAGGAATTATTGTGAATTAGCCTCTCTGACTTAATTGCTTTGTCGCATACATATTGCTTATCTGGTCTATGAAACAATGATTCTACCGCAGCAACTGTGGCAACACAAGATGCAGCCGAGGATCCAAGACCAACGCCACTGGGAAATTCAGAATTCACAACTATATCTAAACCTACGATTTGATTTCTTTCTGAAAGTACGCTTCTAGCCGACTCATAGAGAGGATATAAAATCATCTGTGACTCCTTCCGTTCTTTTATTATGCTATTAAAATCTGATTCTTTGTATGAGGCTTCAATGCCGATGTCGGATTTAATATTGATGCTTTTTCTATTATTCAACTGCACGCCGACTTTAATACGCTTGGTTACAGATGCAAGTATCGCAGGTTTATTGTATACAACAAAATGTTCTCCAAATAAAATAATCTTTGCCGGTGCAGATGTCTGCGCGAAGGATTTTTCCCAATTCATACAAATACAATTGATGAATATCCTACTACTGTATTGGTATCACCAATAATATCTCCGCTGGTGGCATACTTTAGTAGTTCACCTTTAGTAGCGCCAAGATTTTTTGCTGCCGTCATTACTGAAGCAATTGCGCCGTAGCCACAGGCCGATACATTTTCTCGTTCCAGAGTTGTATAGAACTTTAAAATATCTAATGATAGAATATCTTTTATTAACTCCATATCTTTTCTATGTGCCTCGCTGTTTGATTCATAGTGGGTAAAATCTGACGATGCAATAAGTAAGCTCTTTGTATTTGTGATGGATTGTGCTATAGATCTACCAATATCCTCTGCAGTCTGTCTGTCTTGCATTATTAGGATAATCGGCACAATTCTGAATTTTTTTTTTATATATTGAACAAAGGGTAACTGGACTTCTAGGCAATGATCTTTACTATGGGCAAGATCGTCTAGATCAATTATCTCTGAATTTTTAGAGATCACTGACGACAACTCCTGATTAATTTCAACTTGGCCTAGTGGTGTTTCCCATAGGCCAGTATTCATGATAGCAGCTCCTGTTCCTATGCCGTAATGATTAGGCCCTATCATGACGACGTCATCAAATTCCATTGATGATACCTCATAAAATCCATTAGCAGCAACTGCGCTTGAATAGAGGTATCCAGCATGAGGTGAAACAATCCCATAAATTCTACGTTTTGAACCAGAGGGTGGTAATTTGTTCGGTCCAAACCGCTGATCTTTAAAAGATCGTTCAATTGCCTGGTTAAGCTCAAAAGGATCTCTAGGATAAAAAATTCCTGCGACGGCAGGTCGACGTATTCTCGACCTGCTACTCAAGGTAACTCCTCGACTAATTTGGTTTCAAAGTCTTCTATAGACACCTTCATATCGCTATCTGACTTTATACTGCCTTGTTTCTTTAAAACCTCTCTTGCGAGGAGCCAATAAACGGTAGCCAGAGCCTTTCGGCCTCTGTTATTTGCTGGGATTACTAGATCTACTTTTGATGTCACATTATCACTGTTAGAGATCGCAATGACTGGAACACCTGCCCTTGTAGCCTCTATGACGGCTTGTTGGTCGGCCTGTGGGTCAGTAACAATTACGATTTCAGGCTCCATGTATCTTGGTAAGGATGGATTTGTGAAAGTTCCTGGCATAAATCTTCCAAAAATACCACTAGCACCAGTAAATTCACAGAACTTTTCGACAGGTGTTTTGCCATATTCACGGGCAGAAGTCACTGCAACTCTTGATATAGTCGAACGTCCAATAAATTTTGCCGCAACATCAATCCTTGATAAGGTTTTGCTAATGTCAAGGATATACAAACCTTCCGGGTTAGCACGCACAATAAATGGTGTCATATATTTAGTCTTAACTGGAGTACCCACACGAATACCCGTAGAAAGAATCATTTTCTCTAGATTATTGCTATCTTGACTGTAATTCATATCTTCTTTGGATTCAGTAGAAGTTGATTGTTCAGAGGTTAGATCATCGGTAATTTGTTCTGATCCTTTGTCTTCAACTTCAGTTTCCACAGGTGTATTCTGAATCTCCTTTTCATCACTCATGCTAAGCAGAAGACAATTCAGCCATACCATCTATTAAACCATACTCTGATAGCCGTAAAAGTTCGTTTAGCTTTGAAACACGTTCTCCTCCTACAATGCCTGCCTTTAGCATCTTCGAACCAGTAGCAATTGCAATATGAGAAATATGTGAGTCTGTCGATTCACCTGATCTATGAGACGTTACAATTTTTATGTTATTATTATTGCATTCATTAGCAAAGTTCAGTGCGTCATGTAGACTTCCTGCCTGATTCACTTTCAAAATTGCGGCATTACAGGCTCCATGCTTTATTGCTTCTCTTACACGTGCTGCATTAGTAACTAATATATCATCACCTGTGACTAGACAATTTGGATTCTTTTTAGTGATAGCTGCCATACTCTTGAAATCTTCCTCATGAACAGGATCTTCTACATATATGAGTTTATATGTGCTAATTAGGTAATTGGCAAACTCTATTTGTTCTTGAGTATCACGTAATATTCCCTGTCTGAGATAATCATAAACTCGTTTATTTTTATTCCATATTGAAGAACTAGCAAAGTCAATTCCTAACGCCATGTCTTTGCCTATAGTAAAACCACAATTTTTGACAGCCTTTTCGACAATCTCTAATGCTTGGTCGTTATTAAGATTAGGCGCCCATGCACCCTCATCTCCACGACCGTTTGTAAATCGTTTGTCAATGGATTCAATAACCTTACCTACTTGTGCATGGAGTTTAAAGTTCATTTCAAGAGCCTCCATTATATTTCTAGCACCTAATGGACAAGCTAGAATCTCTTGAATATCAGGAGTGCCAGGGCCAGCATGAGCGCCACCGCCTAAAATGTTCCCTAATGGATAAGGGAATTTATAGAGTTTTCTTGCATTTAATAATTTGAATAATGGTATATTCAGTGCTTTTGCTGCTGAATCAACAGATGCGATGCTCAATGCATATGCGACCGCGCCGCCAATCTTAACATATGACGTACTATTGTCAATTGATTTTATAATGTCAAAAATTGCCTTTGGATCCTGAGCTTCTATACCAATAAACTTCTTTATATTTTCATTGAATATTTCCAGTGATTTTTCGGGCCTATGTTCAGAAAAGCTTTGTGCTTCCAATTTTCCAACACTAGCACCTGAAGGAGCGCAGGCTCTCCCAAAAAATTTATTGTCAGTGATAACGTCGACCTCTATGGTCTTACTTCCTCTACTATTAAAAATAATCCTGCCTTTAACCTCTGAGATTAATGGCATTTTGTCTTAGTCTATTTCTGATTTGATTTCTGACATTCTTCGTCTTAACGCCTCGTAATAAGGTATTACCTGATATATTGTTTCGACACTGGAAACAAACATTCGTCTGCAACAATAACGTTTAACATTTAAAGAATCCATAACCTTTGCAGGATCATCTCCTGTTTGTACTCTGTTTAAATATTCTGCATATTTATCTGCAACTAAATTCCCACAGGTAAAACAGCGTATGGGTACTAACACGTCTTTGTATTCTTTTAAAGGCTTATAAAAACCATTATC
>JBKPPX010000314.1:0-10626 GCA_046733815.1 Thermoproteota archaeon
AAACGGGTTTGACTTTGACTCCTATTGGAAGTCTTGGATTTTGTCAAGATTTGTATCAATAACTGAAAGAATAGCTGCACGTAACAAAGGGACAGATTTAGGCAACGATAATAACAATTCTACGTTATTTAATACAACTCCAGAATCAGATGAACTAAATTGATCTTTGCCAATAAAGTTCCATTATATAAAACATATTTGTTCTATATTTTTAATTTTTGAGCATCCCTTTTATTTGTTTTTTATTTGATCTTTATCGATAAATTAACAAACTCGTAATATAGATATTTATGTAAACATGACGTATAAAGTAATCTTTACTGATATAGATGGTACTTTAATAGACATAAATACAGGAGAATATCGAGGAACAAAGAAATTGATACCGATCTTAAAAAAAAATAATATTCCACTCATTCTTTGTTCTGCGAAAACCTTCTCTGAGCAAAATAAGATAAGGGAAGACATAGGATTAAATGAACCTTTTATAGTGGAAAATGGTGGAGCATTAATTATTCCTGAAGATTATTTCAATTTTCCTTCCAATATGCAGGTTTCCAAAACAAAAAAAGGTTATAACATAATAGAACTTGGAAAACCTGCAATTGAGATCAGAAAAAAACTCTCTAAGATCAGAAAAAAATTCAAAATAGATTTCTTAGGGGTTTCAGACATTTCTTTGAACGAACTTGCCAAAATAGTAGATTTGTCGATAGAAGATGCAAGAAGAATGGCTCATCGAGAGTATGGCGAAACTATAATAAAAATAAAAAAAAATGATATAGTTAGATTTAAAAAAATTGCCTATGGAATGGGCCTAAATCTCATTCCTGGTGGACGATTTTTTGATATGACAGCTGGCAATGATAAAGGTAAAGCAGTAGATATATTGATCAATCTCTTTAGAAAAGAATATTATAATGATGTTAAATTTTTTGGAGTAGGTGACAGTGAAAATGATGCCTCTATGCTAAATCGTATGGATATTCCAATGCTCGTTCAAAGGCCAGATAATTCGTGGTCGAACCTTGAAGTTAAAGACATTATAAAGGTTCAAGGCATAGGTCCAGATGGTTGGAAGAATGCTTTCAATAGAATTATGAAGTGGGATTAGATACTAATGATCATGCTTTATATCCTATTAGCCGTACGCAACTTTAGTAAGTTCTGAGTTGATCTTCCAATTCTTGAATGTACTATTTGATATTGTAAAACTAAAAAAATTCCTATTGCATGCGCCTCTGGATAATTGCGGTGCTGCTATCCATACTCTGCCATAGAATATCATATCCCATCTTAGAAATAAGTTCTGTATGACAAGATTCGGGTATATTGTTCTGCTCAAGGATTGAACAAGCGTCTGTAAATTTAGTTATACCATCAAATAAAGACTCAAATTCACCTAACTTAGATTTTGATATCAAGTACGTACCTGCTACAATGTATTTGTTGTTGTTAGAATTATTGATACTTTCATTGTTATGGGATGTGGTAATAATTCTTAAAACAGATTCAATTGGCAAGTTATATTTATCTGCTATTTCATTAATGGAGATGACAGCAGTATTATTGAAAGCACGGTTTTCAATTTCAGTCAATAACTTTACTGAATTGTTGTTAGCAATCCTTTCAATCATCTTTATGTCAATAGACTTTAAGTAATCAAGAAAAGGCTTGACTGGAACTTTATCATTCTTATAGAAGATCAATCGTTCCTTCGATATAAAAGAAGTTATCTTCTCCCAAGCAAGTTTTTCTTTAACATTAGAATTGGAGGATGCATAACCTGCATCATTTACAGCTATAAAGAAATCTACTGCGTTATTTTCAGTCTGTATAGTTTTTGTAAGATCTGCTATCTTCTGTATTTTTTTCTCGAGATATTCTTTAGTCCAGAATCCTACAATCTCAAGATATATTCTTATACCGTATTTTTCAAATGCAAAGTCAGGAATGAGGGCCTTGCCATTAGATAGAATTAATGGATCAGGTTCCCTTATTAATTTCCAACCATTAGCAGACTGCTCAAATCTGATAGAGAATTTTTCCTCTACGCCACTGTCAAAGTATATAATCTGCGACGACTCTTTGGCAGTATACAAGGGTCTCTTTTTCTCTTTATTGCTTTCTTTATTATAGTAGGGTTCTCGAGATAAAGGAAGAGCGTTGTTATTCGACATTTTGAATTCATATATTTTTTTCCCCAAAGACATAGTCTTTCTTACAATCCATGCCTTTAGAGACCATCTATCAGTAGAAATTATCGATGGAAGTATCTTAGCAATTGATGTTCCATATCTCTCTGTTAATTTGAAAATACTCAAAGGACCATCTAAAGAGCAAATGATAATGGAATTATTCTTTCTATCTGTGTTACTTATATTTTTAAACGTGATATCTCTATTGTCATAATCTGTCTGATCTGTATTGATTGCATATTTTTCATCCTCTAATACTATATATTGTAAATTGTACATTAGTCCAAGTCTTTTAATATCACGTAATATATGCTTCCAATTTGAACCTCCAGTGACAGAGAATTCTAGTTTTGTGCAATTAAATAATAATGTCTGCATTAACGACAAGTTATACCAAGCCAATAGTTGTTGTGGGCTTATTACATCGAACCATTCTAATACCAAGTTCTCTTCCAAATCGCTCCACATGACATCTATTATATCATCAGCAGGCATGTTTATTCTAGATGCAACTGTGTCAATTATTTCTCTTCTTTCAAATTCTGTCAATGCAAAACCTCTCTTTGATGATTCTTCAAATAGTTCTTTCCTGATATTGACCGGGTCATGAAGATTATTGCTGTTAATGTCAACATTATTGGTGATGCCTTTTGACTCTGTTTTCATTTCCTTCATTTTCGTAAATATACATCTTCTTTCAAGAAGAGTATAAAATCCCCTTACGAGCTTATAGTCGTTATATTGGGATTCAAGAAGATCAATTCTTTCGGTAAGAAACAACTTCTTCTCTTTATTTTTACATGATTCTTCAAATTCTTTAATGATCTTTGCAGCTAACTGCAACACACTATCATCATTGGAGATACAAAATTGTGGAACAATGTTTGTTCCTTTCTCTGTTATTCTTGTTCTAAGTAATTGAAGTGGTAGCATATTTTATTCAGTGTCTACTTTTTCTGATTCTTTCACTTCATTATTATTAGTCATACCTTCGCTGCATAGGGCCTTCTTTCTCTTTACACTAGTGCCCATCTCCCGTGTATCCGCAGATATGATCTCTATTAACTTAGCTTTCTTGTTTACATTAGGTTTTGGTCTTAACAATCTTCCAAGTCGTTGAATAAATTCCCGGCCACTACCTGTCCCACTGAGTATAATACCAAGTTCAGCATCTGGAACATCTACACCTTCGTCTAGAACTTTGGATGTAACTATCGCGTTATAGATACCTTCCTTAAAGCGTTTCAGGACATTCTGTCTTTCTTCTTTTCCCGTTTTATAAGTGATAAAAGGTATCAAGAAAGTATTTGATACTTGGTAAACTAGGCGGTTATGCTGTGTGAATATTATAGTCTTAATCCCCTTATTCTCTGCAAGGATTTCTCGTAGCTCTTCTATTTTAGATCTGCTATTTAGTGCTATTTCCATGGCTTTGTTTCTGGCTAACAATGCCTCTCTGGCAATTTTGTTCTTAGCAGAAATCATTATCAATTTTTCAAATCGAATGGGAAACCTAAACCCAAGTCTTCTTAACGAGGATTGATACTTTTCGAAATTTTTTCTGTATTGGTATATTTCATCTGAAACCATTTCTACTTCTCTCCTTTCAACTTCATATTGAGCTAGATGTTTTTTCTCAGCAAGTTCGTTAGGAGACATCGTAAACACTATTCCTCCAACGAGCTGTGGCAGATCCATATGCATACCGTCTTCTCTTTCTATTGTTGCAGTTAGTCCTAGTCTAAAAGGAGACGCCATGAGCTCTGCTATTGACCTATAACCGGGCGCAGCTAGATGATGTACCTCATCAAATATGATCAATGAAAATTTGTTACCAAGGCCTGAAGCACGTATATAAGCTGAATCATATGTAGAAATGGTAATTGCCTCTATGTCATCTATTCCTCCTCCTAAATTTCCAATTTTTACATTTGTAAAATATTTTCTAAGAACAGAAGTCCATTGATCCATAAGATCGAGCGTGGGCACAACAATAAGTGAAGCTGAATTTACAGTCTCTATTGCTTTTACTCCAATAATGGTCTTACCTGATCCAGTAGGCAGTACTATGCATCCTCTCATTCCAGCTTTAGTCCACTCACCGAGAGCTTTATGTTGATATGTTCTTAAAGGGGTATCAGTCTTATGATCATTAATGTCATTTATTGTTAGATGTGGAGATGGTAAAAGATCTAAAACATGATCCACATACTCTATACTACTTTGTTTTAAAAATTCTATTATATTAGGATAATAGATAGCAGGCGCTCTCAATAAATTTGTTCTAGGATCGATACTAGCAAATGGAATATGAGCTAATCCTTTTATCAATATTGTGCCATTATCATAACTAAGTTTTGCGCTTAGCAACTATATTATATATAAAGCAAATTAAGAATTTTAATCTTTACCAAATCACAATTATCAATTTCAATGAAAATTAGCAGATGGGAAAATATATTATACATACTCCTCCTCTCTCCCCCTCAGTATAGTGCCTTGCTCTTTAAATTATAAGGAAGCACCGCTATTTTGTCCATAATGGCAAACATAAAGGCAGCAATGTATCATCTTATTCCTTCCTATATATCCAATCATTCAAATAACAACTGTGACTGTAGTAGTAAGAACAGAGCAGATGATAGTAATAAATCAGTTTCTGATCCCATGGTGAAGATTTTTGATTCATTTAAAGGTTCATTTACAGAATAGATGTGTGTATGTTTATGACAGTTGACGAGAGATTAATGCAATTTTTAAAGGATGGCAAAGATTGGGAGAGAAAAGCTACAAATATACCTGGTGTCTTTCTGCTGAAACTACCAGCATTCAGAGGAAAGTCTGCTTCTCTGACCATAGAGATCAATCCAGTCAGCTCTTCAGGTTCTGCAACAAAGAAAAGAGGAGTTGTAATAAGATCTAGCTCAGAACTAGAAGAAATAAGTCGATTACTTTCGAATTCAAAACTTTCTCAATTAGTAAAGAATATGGATGAAATCAATCCTGAAAGGAAATCCTCAAAGAGTGAGACAGAAGATATATTTGAGATCTAATTTGACTGGATTATTTATAAAAATGGAGTTCTGTTCGACTTTTTGATTCAAAACAATGCTACTAATATAGAAGACAACTTCTTACATGGTATTGTTAACGACCAGATTGGAGAATTTAGTTATGTTAAAAACATTTCCTAAGCAAGACAGTGAGCCTGAGCAATCTGAACCTTTAACTAGATATGTGGAACATCCCATTATATGGAATAAATCTATAGAGCTTAGATTGTATCAAAAGAACATTGCAGATTCCGCGCAGCATAGAAATACGATGGTAATTCTTCCCACTGCTCTAGGAAAGACAGTAATATCTTTACTTGTAGGTGCAGATATACTTTACAATTACAGAGATAAGCGAATTTTGGTTATGGCCCCTACAAGACCGCTTGTCTCACAACATATGAAGTCTTTTTCATCGGTTATGAAAATTTCAGAAGAAAATATAGCATCTGTTACAGGCAAGATTCTTCCATATGCACGACGAGCAGTATGGGATAGAACAGATATCAGATTAGTGTTCGCCACACCTGAAGTTGTGAAAAATGACCTAGAGGATGGTAGATTAAATTTGAAGGATTTTGGCTTGCTTGTATTTGATGAAGCTCACCGAGCAATGAAAGAATATGCTTATACTTATATAGCCAAAGAATACATCAACCAATCCTCTTGTCCTTATATATTGGCAATGACTGCTAGTCCTGGAGCAGAAAGAAAAAGGATACAAGAAGTATGTAATAACCTCTTCATTGAACATATTGAGTATAGGAACGAAGATGATCCTGATGTAAAACCCTATGTTAATGCCATAAATGTAAAATGGGAATGGCTGAATCTGCCAGAGGAATTTCGATATATAGTATCAATACTTAGCTCTATGCTTGAAGAGAGATTAAAATGGCTTATACGAAACGGCTTACTTATGAAGAGTATTAAGTGGATATTCAAGAAGGATTTAATTGAACTTGGAGAAGCACTTCGATATAAACTGGAGTTAACCATGGAAGAACAGAGGGGATTACTCTATATTGCCATACTCAATCAATCTTCTGCTCTTACATTGATGTATTGCCTTGAGTTAATAGAGAGTCAAGGTTCTCATTCATTAAAGGCTTTTCTAGATAGGATAAATGAGGATGGAAGCAATACACATACATTCCTCCTTAAGGACCCACGAATGATGGAAATTAAAACATTAGTAGAAGGTATTGTAAAGGAACATCCAAAGATCCTACGCCTTTTACAATTGATAAACGATCATCATCTCTCTTCGATGAACAATGTAGGAAACAGTCCAAACTCAAATTCCAAAATATTGGTATTTACTCAGTATAGGGATACTGCAAAACACATAGTAGAAGTTTTAGAAAAAAATGGCATAAAAACGTCGAGATTTGTAGGCCAAGCAAAGAGAATAGGAGATGAAGGTATGAAGCAGAATGAGCAGGCAGCTGTTCTTGAATCCTTCAGAAATAGCGATTTTGATGTGCTTGTAGCCACGTCTATAGCTGAAGAAGGACTAGATATACCGGAAGTGGATCTTGTCATATTCTATGAGCCGATATCAAGTGAAATAAGATATATACAGAGAAGAGGAAGAGCAGGGAGAAAATCGTCTGGATCGGTCATTATCCTTGCGACTAAAGATACTATTGATATGCGTCATCTCTACTCTAGTAAAATGCGTGTAGAGAAGATGATGAATTCATTGAATGATATAAATACCGTATTGAAACCTATCAACAGGTCTTTCATATCACCAAATCCTATGACATCGGAGGAATTGTCTATTATAGAGAATAAGAAAAGGAGATTAGAACAACGCTTACTTAAAAGAGTGGAGCCTGAAATTCAGTATGATGGGTTACCAGATATAGGTATTAAAAGCCGATTGGAACAACTAGACAAAAACAACAGACAAACTTCATTATCAGTTGAAGCAGATTTATTGACCAACGACTTTAAGAGACAAGTAGATAGAGTTGCGAGACGTATTCATGTCGAGCTATCCAAGGCAGGAAAAAGAGGCCTCGATATTAAATCACTTAGCAATAATCTCGGTTTTGAATACACACTGTTGATAGAAGCAATAAAGAAACTTGAAAAGTTGAAGAGAGTAGAGTGGTTAAATGAAGACACTGTAGTAATAGTAGATAGCTTAAAGAAATTTTCTGGTAAAGAATATGCTGTAACAATAGAAAAAATCTTCCGAGGTATAGCAACGGTTATAGTGGATGGCAAATGGTATGCTCGGCTTAACTATTATGATTATGATGGCCCGCGTGAGCTGTTGAAGAGAGGTACAGAATTCAGAGTTGTTGGAGAGCTTTACCATGATGCAGAAGCATTATGTATCAGGATAAAACAAATAGTTTAACAAATAGGATGACAAATTTATGATGCAGCATATGCTGTGATATTATATGTTAATATCAGAAAGTATTGGAAATAAGAATATTGAATCAAGATAATATCGTATGGGATAGTGGAATCATATATGCAAAATGGAAATGTGGCTTGTATAGCGTGTGTATATGTGAATTTATGAGAAAGAAATTTGATCATAAAAGTGGCAATATGGAAAACAATAAATTTCGGTAGTCAAAAATGCATCTTCATTAATATCATTAAGCATATATATCAAGAATTTGATCAGTAGAAATTTTAGATTCACGCTCTCTACTCAATTTATTTATTGGCAAAAATGCTATTGCATTCTCCCTCTAGGAGGCACATAAAAGAAGTATTGCCATAATTTACCTTTTCAACACAATAACTCAAAAGATATTCTATTTGTAGTCTTCGAAGTATCTATATATCCTTTAGAAGGTGAAAATTCTATATGATTAGGAAGAGAGAAAATGTCACATTGCACATATCTTTACTCGTGTTCATTATCTTCCTTTCAAACAGCATTCTCTCCATATACTACAACTATCAGCAATCAGCGGCACAGACAATAAACACACCATCAGAGAATATTGCTATAAAAACATCCGAATTTGTGACGTACACAAATCCTATGTATGGTTTTAGAATTCAATATCCTGCCAATTGGGAAAAAATCGATTTCGGCCAAGCGATTGAAGAAGATGATCGCCATATTGTTGTTACTTTTCTTTCACCACCAGAAGATACCCTTGATAGATTCAGGGAATATCTCATGATACAGGCTGGTAAGATCATGTTTAATCGCTCGCTAGAACAATATGTTGATAATCAAGTAAATTCCTTAAGGCTCTCCTTACCAAATTTTGAAATTGTAGAGTCAAATGCAACTGCAATGAAAGACAATCTTGCGTATACAATAGTTTATATCTTTGAAATAGGTAAGGATGAATACAAAGTTACGGAAGTTTGGATAACAAAAGATAATAACCTATACTATATCAAATATAGCACAGAATTAGGAAATAGTGACAATTATGAATCAACGGTCAGGAAGATGATTGATTCATTCAGAATAATAGGTTAACACAGATGAATAATATATTGCAATGGACATAATTACTAGAATAGTACCTGGCTACTGCTGCCAAGTATTTTTGCTATTTGTATAATCATAGCTTATCTTTAAACTAATAACTAAAATGGCTTTTTCTCTGCTCATTATTTGTTCTTGTTTATCAGAGAATTAATTATTTAGATATGAACTCTTTCTGCTCAAATAACTGCACGTAACTTTTCAACAATTTTACTCTGAGGCATACTTTTCTTCTTCTTTTCCTGTTGCCACATGGTACTTTCAGTCTGATAGTGCTGACATTATATGGTGATATATTGCAGCTCATGCAGATAAAGTAGAACAAGATGATGGTTATCTTGCTAATCTAAGGCAATTGAATAATAATGATAATAAGAATATGGTGGTGATTAGTAGTTGAAAACTCCTAATGTACCTTCTTTGATGCAAAAGCTGCCGTATTATGTACAAAATGTGAAAGTAAACTATAAGATTAGGACATTGTTTAGTTTAAACTGTCAATTTAGTAAAACCGGTTGCCTAATAGTAATCTAGTATTATAAGGCTAACTATCATATTTATATGTGATTACGTTGTTATAGCTATATTAGGTGAAAAGTAGAATAAAGGCAGAAGAAAGAAATTCAACTACACAACAAGCACCAATATTTACTAATGAACAACAACAATATTATCGAAATAAGATATTACAACTAAAAGGTTTTGATGAGGCATTTGAATTAGTGAAAATGGCAGTTGACACCAAATTCAAAATGCATAGAGCTGGATTAAGCTTGGTGCTACAGAGATTACCAAGTAATCTTGGAGCCTACCATATCCTTGGCTCAAACATGATTATTATAAATAGAAGGATCCTAGATATAATTAGAACCCATAAATCTACTGAAGAATATAATTCATATTTGTTTATTGTATTAAGTCATGAATATCTTCATAGCTTTGGAATAATAGATGAATTACAGGTCAGAAGCATGACATATGACTTATGTATGTCTTTATTTGGAGGAGATCATCCTGCATCTATAATAGCTAAATATGAACCTTGGGCGGTGTTTCCGGAGTTAAACTTATATCAAAAAAATAACAAGTTTGAAAAGAACTTTGAAATTGTAAAGAATTTTGATAAAAGTACTCAGTCATATATTCGTTAATATAGCATGATGGTTCCAAAACATTTGATCTCTATGGACACAACATTAAGGATCAAAATTACAGGTAGTGATATATCGTGATTCACGGGTTTGAGCCTCACATATAGATAGTTTCAATACAGCTCTGTTTATTTAGCTTTCTCTTACTAGCAATAGCAATTTGTTTATGACGCACTATTAAGCAAGGCATCTAATATTATTAGCTTGTTAAGTTGTCATGGCTTATTTTTCTACCGTCATCAGATTCTTTTTGTGTCTTTTCTTTAGCCTTTATGATCTCCTGCTATACAAATCCCTGTATAGAAAAATGCGAATAATGATAATAATTCTTTTTGTTGCTTCTGGTTCATTAACTTAATCTTTGTATTGGTTCTTTAGTTTACAATTAGCCTTTTTAGTTCCATATATTGTATATTTAATAATTTGGAATTGACACGAATATAGAAATCACTGATAGTATTATAAATGGATAAATAATTTCCTATACTGATAAGCAATAGACTATTTCTGTATCAGAAAATTCGATAATAAAGAGGAGATATGCTGCAAGCAATAGTTATCCTGCAACTTAATGATTAGTGTCTTGTCATCTAATCTGTGATCTGATGTAGTGATGGTATATTGTAATTTGTTAGGATCGAGTGTATTACCGGTGACAAACTTGAAGTACCAGTGGTGAGAAAACAAGTTACAGATCTATTTGCTCCTATTAACAATGGATCAGCATATACCAACGCTCATAC
>JBKPPX010000315.1:0-4253 GCA_046733815.1 Thermoproteota archaeon
GGACTTGCACACATCGATAATCCTTTCATCAAACCTGATATTGATTGCAGACCTAAAGTCAGGCTTGACACTCATGTATGCAATGATAGCCGATGCGACATGGCTGGAGGCACCAAATTTGATGTATGAAGCAGGCGAAGCAGTATTCTCAATCCTGATTATTCTTCCTCGCACTGCTGCTACATCTGATACATCTACTGCATTCGAGAGAGCAAAAGCAAAGTTAGTTTGTGTCTCAGGTATGAGCCTATAAAAGCCATCAAGCATGCTAACCTGCTCTGCTGCCTGTTGTAGTTCGGCCATGATATGGTAGCGATCGGCATCGCGACAGATGACTGAAAGCGGGTTTGCGATAGGCAAACCCCTCCCTATTTTTATTGCATTTTTGATAGCAATTTGGACATATTCGTTTGCCATCTTGCATGCCTCTACAACCGCCATGCCTTTCGCAAGATATGCCGTGATTGCTGAGGAAAAGTTGCATCCAGAACCGTGGATTTCCTTTGTCTTTAGTAGAGGGTTTGTAAATTTCATGATGTTGCCTTTGCTATCGAGCAGCACGTCGGTCACATATGCAGGGCCAAAGAGTCCGCCCTTGACAATGACGTTTTCTGCTCCTAACTTTTTGATCTTTCTAGCAGCTTCAATAGCGTCATTCTCTGTCTTAATCACAATGTCTGCGAGTTTTTCAGCTTCCATCCTGTTTGGGGTTATAAGAGTGGATAAAGGTACCATTTTTGATACAAATGATTTATACGCTTCCGCGCGGAGTAGTGTGGCGCCAGTACCGGCAGCAAGAATCGGATCAAGCACTATTGGAATTTTGGATGTTTTCTTGAGTGAACGGTAGACTGCGTCTATTATTGGGCTGCTGTACACCATACCTATCTTGATGACATTTGGCCGCATGTCCGTCATTACTGATCGTATCTGCTGCTCCACCATTGGCGGTGATATCTCGAATATCTCGGCTACCTGCTTTGTGTTCTGGGCTGTTATTGCAGTTATCGCGGTGCATCCATACACGCCAAGTGCAGAAAACGTCTTTAAGTCAGCTTGTATTCCTGCTCCCGCCCCTGAGTCGCTGCCGGCAATTGATAGTGCGATCTTCACCTCAGAATTGTAAAGGTAATAGGCTTTTCAATCTTTCTTGGAGGATAATTCTAGAGACACATTTTTTCTTACAACTATTTTATCAATTGTACTTAATCGATGATAATATTGCTATATAGCTATATAGCTTGGTGCTTTCATGCTTTAGGATCATGTCAGTGGCTTTTGGCCTTCAAGAAAGGGGGCTTTCAATTATTCCATTTTGGCATTAACTCATGACTATAGCATTGCTAGACTAAGCAAAAAATCATAGAATCAATGTATCGCTACATTCGTTGCAAGTCGCAGAGTAGTGATGATGGTTTTTACTTATTAAACCTGCGGTACCTGCAAGTGCCAGTTGACCTGCGAGTAGCCTTTACTTGATGATTAATGAAATTCTTCTGCTGGTGTATCAGAGAGACATAAAGTAAATCTGTAATTGTTGCACATGAAAACAACTTACTAACAAATAACTCCCAAAATCGTCAGAATCGTATTTGAAATTCCTTTAATACTTCATTGGGATATTTTGCTTTGTATTTCTTATGAAGGTAGGAATACTCTTACCACAGACTGGAGACTTAGCAACAAGCGAAAATGTTCTGTATGTCGGAAAGGAAGCTGAAAATGAAGGACTCGATTCTGTATGGGTATTTGAACGCCTTCTATGGGCACTCAAGCCCCAGACGTCCTATTTTGGTGCTCCCATACCAGTTGAATATCAAAATGTACTTGATCCGCTTGAGACGCTTACGTACTTGGCTGGCAATACCGAGCGAATTTCCTTAGGAACTTCTGTAATTGATATGTTGTTTCACAACCCTGTTATACTGGGTAGAAGATTCGCTACACTCGATGTCTTATCGGGTGGTAGGGTTATTGCAGGTCTAGGAATTGGTTGGTCAAAAGATGAGTATGATGCTTCTGGCATACCTTACAAACATAGAGGAGCAAGAGCAGACGAATATATGCAAGCGCTGAAACGAATTTGGACTGACGACGTAGTCGAGTTTAAAGGTCAATTTTACAATATACCAGCTTCAAAAATTGGCCCCAAGCCTTTGCAAAAGCCGCATCCCCCGATACTGCTTGGAGGATACGCTCCAAAGACCTTCTCACGAATAGTAAACTATGCAAATGGTTGGATGCCGATTGCAGGAACTGCACCTATCGAACAGCAGGAACAGGCTATAAACGAGTTAAGAGAAAATGCGAGAAAGGCAAACAAGGATCCTTCAAGTATTCGTATCTTTGTCCTTTCATATCCAAATGTGGTAGATTCTTCTCAAAGTTCTTCTTCCTCCTCCAACCAACCCAGATCACTGATGAGTGGCACCGTTGATCAAATTGGAAGCGATATAGATAGATTCAAAGCGATGGGAGCAGAACACATAATTTTTGGTTATGCCTTTTCTCCAATAGGCAGAGATGCGAAAAAGATGATGGAGGTAACAAAACAGCTTGCTAGATTTGCCAAATAAGAAACTGTCATAATTGGAAACAAAAAATTTATATCGTTTCAAATTCAGCAATCGCCCCATGATGCTACTTTCTTTGGCTTTATTATGATGCACATTTCCCCTACTCCCACCTTTTGATATTGGACATATTTTGTCATGAGCTTTTTGTAAGCTTGTCTCACCTGAATGTTTTCTTCTTTTTTACTTGCGACCGATGCTTCTCCTTGTATCATTACAAAGGCCAGTTTTGTCCAATCTTCATCGTAATGGTCGATCAGCAGGGCAACATTAGGATTATGCTGTATGTTCCTTACTCTTTTTAATTTCTCAGGTTTAGCTGTTTTTCTTTTTTCATCTATAGGTATAAAAAAATGATTGTCTTCAAATACAAAGACTACCGGCACTAAGTGAGGCTTGAATTCGGAATCTATTGTTGCTAACCTTGCAACTCTTGCTCTTTCTATAAACTCTTCAGTAGCAGAGGAGATATTCAATGTTCTATCTGTTCTATTATGATGATAATAGAAGATTTACTTTTTGTCTAATAGAACTTTGCCGCGATTAGATTATAGGCTAGTCAAAAGCTGAACCTATAAAACCACAGAATACATCTCAAAAATATAAATGCTCAGTCATTAGAGACATTCATTAATATACAGAGAATCCTGAAACAATAGACTATTATTGATGCTATCTTTCTTGTGATCGATAAGTTTGGTAATACTTAAGACACCAGAATGGGGCATCAAACCAGTGCCTGACAAGTACAAAATGCTTGGTGGGCTAGATTACTTCATTTTATGGTCGAGCCTCGGCGTCGGATTACTAGTTCTCTCTGCTGGCTCATTTCTTTCCGAAGCAAGCTTTCTTGATGCTATTTTTGCAATCATTGTTGGGTCGGCTGCAGGATCAATTCTGCTTGCCTTAGCAGGCAAGATAGGAAGCGATCACGGGATACCATCGCTCATAACAATGCGGCCGGCATTTGGTATCAGGGGCTCGTACCTGCCTGCAATACTCAATATCATGCAACTGGTAGGTTGGACTACATTTGAAATTATGATAATGGCAAGAGCAGCAGATATGCTGACCGGTAGTATGGTGCCTTACTACTTCTGGGCAGCAATATTTGGAGTACTTGTGGCGCTTCTTGGAATCACGGGACCGCTCAATGTCGCAAGGCAATGGATCGGCAAGTTTGCCGTATGGATAGCATATGGGACATCTGCAATAATAATTTTCAATCTAATAAACTCGGCAGACATTACCGCTATTATTTCATCACCTGGAGAAGGCTTGTCATTCTTTTCTGCACTTGACCTTGTTATAGCAATGCCTGTATCGTGGATGCCCCTAGTAGCTGACTATAACAGGTTTTCTAAGAAAAGCAAAAGCGCGCTATGGGGAACATTCATTGGTTTTACAATGACAAACATTCTGTTTTACTTTGGCGGCGTTCTGCTTGGAACATCTGACATCCTCGCGATTGTGGTTGCCATACAGGCCATGTTCTTTGGCTTTTTGATGCTACTTTTAATAGTCGATGAAGCTGACAATGCCTTTGCAGATGTCTATTCCGCATCGGTATCAACACAGGACATATTTCCAAAGATTAGCCAAAAGCACCTTATCGTTGGGTTCACCGCACTCAGTGCAGTGCTGGCAATGGTGGTTTCTATCGAGCAGTATGAATTGTTC